>JAPLRA010000164.1:0-3241 GCA_026399445.1 Sulfuritalea sp. | reverse complement strand
GGCAGGGACAGAATCGAACTGTCGACACACGGATTTTCAATCCAAGACACTGTCATATTCCGCCCTGGCTAAGGCAAAGAGCAGTAAGGGTTTTCCGGCATTTTACCAGTCTGCTACCCCGTCCACCGAACCTGTTACCGAACCAAAATGGGCTATTCAGGGTGTGGCGGGTGGAATACCGAACTGTTTCAACCCAGTGCGTATGCGGCCGCCGACCCCCCTACCGACCCTCGTATGTCAGCCTTCCGAACTTCGCCGAACTTGTCGCGTTCGTTGCCCCGATATGGGCGTCTCGGGTGTGCCCGTAAGCCTTGTTGTGGGCTTCGGACCGTGTGCCCGCTATGCAGCGCTAACAGCCGCGCAGCATGCATTGACCATCATTTAATTTCCTTCAGCGAGAGTAGCTTCCAGTTGCGCTCACCTGACTGAACGCGGCAATCCATGACTGACTTTCTTGTCGCATTAAAGGAATTCTTTGCTTTAACGTGTGTTTGTACGTTGAATACACCGGGCGTCACCTCTTTGGCCCAATCGGTCAACAGGCTTTCGAATTCCGCAGAGCCGGGATCATGCAGGCTCTTCTTCACGAATTCAGCACAGGCTGTTCGCGCTTGACCAAGCCGGTCTTCGGCCTCCGTTCTAGGGGGGCTTTTTCCGATACCTGCCGGATCAAGTACAGCACCAACAACCCCCAACGCAACTGTTCCTAATAGGCCCCATTTAACAATTGGGCTTAAAGATTTTCTAATCTTCGGCATCTTGGCGCCACACGACGGACATGAGGAGGCGTCCGTGCTTACATCATGACCACATTCATGGCATTTGATTAGAGCCATTGGCGTCGCCGCTCATTTGGAGTTGAACTGGCACATATTCTCATACCACATGCTAAATATGGTTAATTTCCTCTCAACATATCGCTAAGAAAATTGCCGAAACCAATCCTTCTCAAGCAAGCTACCCGAGCAAGCCATAGCCTGCCCGGGGTAACTGTCCTACTACGCCGCCCGTGGAAACGGCAGGATCGCCGCTGTCGGGGTTTCTGCCGGTATTGCCTCGGCGGGTTGCGGTTCCTCTGGTTTCGGACTTGAAGACCACATAGACGCATTCCTGCATACCGCTTCGCAGGCTGCCGAGGAAGGGGAAAAGATTGCTCGGGCTATCGACCGATGGGTATCAAGGCACAGTAAGAAGTAACAAAAAACCAGTTGCCGAACGTGTCCGCGCAACGCTCACTTCCAATTACGCGTGTCACTCTGAATTTTGTCGACGTTTTGGCAGAAGGCCTTTAGATTATTGCGCACTTAGACCGACATCATTACCCTATTGTTTGCGTCTCTTCAATATATACACTGCCGATGTTACCCATGAACCATTATGGGCATTGACCGAAAACACTTCCCACCCGTCATTTCCCAGTTCATTTAGTTTGGCCATTATTTCTGACATATCGGTATCTTTTCCGGCTGGCCTGTAGTGAGTGTATTCCCATTTAACAGGTGTCACAGTGTCTTGTGTCTTGCGTGTATCCGTCTTCTCTGCACAGATCGCGTTACCAGTGAGCAGAAGGAAAGCTGAGGCTATTGTTACCACGGCAATTTTCATCATAGTGAACTCCTAGTCTCTTGTTGAAAGGCCATAATAGCAAGGAAGGTGGATGCGGGTATTCCGAAGCCTTGAAAGGGAGGGCCAGAAATTTCTGCCAAGGCCACTCTCGCCCGTACCTTTTGTCGCACCCTATACCGACCCACATGTGCGCCGCAACATCCCCAAATAGAAACGGCCACCCCGAAGGGCAGCCGTTGTAATACTGGTGGCCAGGGACAGAATCGAACTGTCGACACACGGATTTTCAATCCGTTGCTCTACCAACTGAGCTACCTAGCCGGAAAGGTTGCGGATTATAGGCCCTCGGTCTTGCGCCGTCAAAGGGACGCCAGGCATGGTGCTTTTGGTATATGCTTTTTCGCCTGCCGTCACTGACAGCTTGCTTACAGTCTGCGTAAGGGCATTGTAAGAGCGCCGGTCTAGGATGACACAATGATGTAAAAGTGGGTGCAGTACCTATTACAACAATCACCTTCCACTCCCGGAGGAATCATGAAAGAAGAAGACATTGTCGAACGGATTCAGAAGAATCCCAAATTCATGCAGTTTGTCAGCATGCGCAACAACTACTCGTATGTTTTGTCGGTTCTGATGTTGATCGCCTATTTCGGCTACATCCTGCTGGTCGCCTTCAACAAGCCGTTCCTCGCCACCAAGGTGGCCGCCGGTGCAACGATGTCGGTCGGGATTCCACTGGGTCTCGGCGTACTCGTTTTCACCATTGTCATCACGGCAATCTACGTTCGTCGCGCAAACAGCGAATTCGACGACATCAAGGACGAAATCGTTCGGGAGGCATCCAAGTGATCAAGGCCAAACATATTCTCGGCGGCGCAGCCGCTCTGTTGTTGGCCGGGGCTGCCCTGGCCGCCGGTGCCGACCTCGGTCAGGCGCAGAAGCAGGCGACCAACTGGACCGCCATCGTGATGTTCGGCATTTTCGTCGGCATCACCTTGTGGATTACCAAGTGGGCCGCCACCAAGACAAAAACCAGCCTCTTTCCTCGGCATTTCCGGCCTGGTGTTCGCTTCCGGCTTCGATGGCCTGATCTTCTCGATCGGCTGGCTGGTCGGCTGGCCGGTAATCACCTTCCTGATGGCGGAGCGCCTGCGCAACCTCGGCAAGTTCACCTTCGCTGACGTCGCCGGTTACCGCTTCGACGCGGGTCCGATTCGCACCTTTGCTGCTTGCGGCTCGCTGGTGGTGGTGGCTTTCTACCTGATCGCGCAGATGGTCGGCGCCGGCCAACTGATCAAGCTGCTGTTCGGCATCGACTACCTGTATGCGGTAATCATGGTCGGCGTGATCATGATGACCTACGTGCTGTTCGGCGGCATGACCGCAACCACCTGGGTGCAGATCATCAAGGCCTGCATGCTGCTGACTGGCGCCACCTTCATGGCCCTGGCCGTGATGCTCCAGTTCGGTTTCAGCCCGGAGGCGATGTTCACCAAGGCCGTTGAGGTGCATTCCAAGCATGATGCGATCATGAGCCCGGGGGCGCTTATCACCGACCCGATCTCGGCGATCTCGGTCGGTATGGCGCTGATGTTCGGCACCGCCGGTCTGCCCCATATCCTGATGCGCTTCTTCACCGTCCCCAGCGCCAAGGAAGCCCGCAAGTCGGTCGCCT
>JAPLRA010000024.1 GCA_026399445.1 Sulfuritalea sp. | reverse complement strand
CTTGATTTTGCGGGCAATTTTAGCATGCCCGCTGAGTGGGCCTGCCATTGCAGCGACTTGAAGCGCCGCACCGCCAGCGCCGACTTTCCCAAGTGCCACGAACAAAGACAATGATGAATTCAACCAACACTGACTGCCAGAACACTCGAACAACCGAAGCCGCAGAGAAGGACGCGCCGCTGCGCGATGACATTCGCCTGCTGGGGCGACTCCTCGGCGATACCCTGCGCGATCAGGAAGGCGCCGAGTCCTTTGACACGGTCGAACGTATCCGCCAACTGGCGATCCGCTTTCACCGCGACGACGATCCGGCTGCCCGGGAAGGTCTCGAGTCGCTGTTCGCCGATTTGCCCAACAGCCGGACCACGCTGGTCGCACGGGCCTTCAGCTATTTCTCGCACCTGGCCAATATTGCCGAAGACCAGCATCACATTCGCCGCGCCCGCGCTCACGCACTGGCCGGCTCGAAGCCGCGCGAGGGTAGTCTCGCGCACGCCGTGCAGCGCGCGACCGAGGCCGGCATCGATGGTGACGAATTGTCGCGCTTCTTCGCCGGCGCAGATGTGTGCCCCGTACTCACGGCGCATCCGACGGAAGTGCAGCGCAAGAGCATTCTCGACTGCCAATGGAAAATTGCCCGGCTGCTGGATGAACGCGATCGCACCGAACTGACACCCGAGGAACGCGAGGTGCACGAGGAGGCCATCCGGCGCGCGGTATTGACACTGTGGCAGACGCGGATGTTGCGCCGGGCCAAGCTCTCGGTGATGGACGAGGTGGCGAATGCCCTTTCCTTCTATGACACGACTTTTTTGCGCGAATTGCCACGCCTCTATAACGCGCTGGAAGATCATCTGACAAAGCAGGTTGCGGATTGGCCGGGCGAAGAGCTCAAGCCCTTCCTCCACCCCGGTTCGTGGATCGGCGGCGACTGCGACGGCAATCCCTTCGTCACGGCGGAGATTCTCGAGAGCGCCATGCGCGCCCAAAGCCGCAAGGCGCTCGCCTATCTGCTCGAACAGTTGCACAGCCTGGGCGCGGACCTGTCGCCCACCTCCGTTCTGGTAAAGGTCTCGGACGAACTGCAAGCACTGGCCGCAAGCTCGCCGGATCACAGCCCGCATCGCGACGACGAGCCCTACCGCCGCGCCATTGCCGGCATGTATGCACGCCTGTCGGCTACCGCGCGCGTACTCGACGGTCTGGAAGCGCCGCGCCACGCCCTGGGCGAGTCACCGCCCTACGTCGCCGTGGCGGAATTTGCCGCCGATCTCGACATCCTGCATCACTCGCTGATCGCCAACAACTCGCGGCTGCTTGCGCGCGGCCGCTTGCGACGCCTGCGGCGCACCGTGTCGATCTTCGGCTTTCACCTGGCGCCGCTCGATCTGCGCCAGAACTCGGAGGTGCACGCACGCACGGTCGCCGAGTTGCTGGCTGTCGCCCGGCCGGGCATCGACTATCTGAGTCTCGACGAAGAGGCCCGCATCAGCTTGCTGCAGGAGGAGCTCGCGACACCACGGCCGCTCTCCGCGCCCGGCGTCGAGTATTCGGACGAGACGCGCGGCGAGCTGGCGATCTTTCACGCCGCGCGTTCGATTCACCAGCGTTTCGGCAAGAGCGCGATTCAGAACGTGATCATCTCCAAGACCGATGGCGTCTCTGACATCCTCGAGCTCGCCGTCCTGTTGAAGGAAGTCGGCTTGCTGCGCCCGCTGGAAAGCGCGCTGGACGTCAATATCGTGCCCCTGTTCGAAACCATCGGCGACCTCGAAAACGCGGACGGCATAATGCATCGCCTGCTCGGGCTGCCCGTCTACAGCCGCCTGCTGGCCAGCCGCAAGGCACTGCAGGAAGTCATGCTCGGCTATTCGGACAGCAACAAGGATGGCGGTTTTCTCACCTCCGGCTGGTCGCTCTATCGCGCCGAGATCAAGCTGACCGAAGTCTTTGCCCGGCACGGCATCACGCTGCGCCTGTTCCATGGCCGCGGCGGTTCGGTCGGCCGCGGTGGCGGCCCCAGCTACCAGGCCATCCTCGCCCAGCCGCAGGGAGCGGTGCAGGGACAGATCCGCATCACGGAGCAGGGCGAAGTCATCGCCTCGAAATACGCCAATCCCGACCTCGGACGGCGCAATCTGGAGATCCTTGCAGCGGCGACGCTGGAGGCGACCTTGCTGCCGCATCAGCATGACAATCCGCGACCGGAGTTTCTCGCCGCGATGGAGGCGCTTTCGGCATACGCCTTCAAGGCCTATCGGGGCATGGTCTATGAGACGCCGGGCTTCGAGCGTTATTTCTGGGAATCCACCGTGATTTCGGAAATTGCCGCACTCAACATCGGCAGTCGCCCGGCCTCACGCAAGAAGACCACGGCGATCGAGGATCTGCGGGCGATCCCCTGGGTATTCTCGTGGGCGCAGTGCCGCCTGATGTTGCCGGGATGGTTTGGCTTCGGCAGCGCAATTGCCGCCTGGAAGGCGGAACGCGGCGATGCCGGCATGGCCTTGCTGGCGGAAATGAATCGCGAGTGGGGTTTCTTCCGTACGCTGCTGTCCAACATGGACATGGTGCTGGCCAAGAGCGATATCGCGATCGCCGAGCGCTACGCGCAGCTGGTGAAGGATGAGGCGCTGCGTGACGCCATCTTTCCCCGCCTGAAGAACGAGTGGCAGACTTCAATCGCCGCGCTGCTGGAAATTACCGGTCAGACTGAATTGCTGGCGGATAACCCGCTGCTGCGGCGCTCGATCCGCAACCGTTTCCCCTACCTCGATCCGCTCAACCACTTGCAAGTGGAGTTGCTGCGCCGGCATCGCGCCGGTGCCGCGGATGACACGGTGAAGCGGGGAATCCACCTGACCATCAATGGCGTCGCCGCCGGTCTGCGCAACAGCGGCTAAGGATTCCGCGAAAGGATCACCCGGCGCTCGGGCGTTGCGCCAGCGACGCGCTCTCGACCCAGCGCTTGATGCGGTTGGCGTCGCCGATGCGGGTCATCTTGCCCCAGGAGTCGAGCAGCACGATGATGGTCGGCTTGTTGTTGAGCCAGGCCTGCATCACGAGACACTTTCCGGCCTCGTTGATGTAGCCGGTCTTGGACAGGCCGATTTCCCAACTCGGATTCTTGACCAGGGTATTGGTGTTGCGGAACTGCTGCGGTCGGCCGGCGATGCTGAACTCGCCTTCGGAGGTTGTCGAGAACTCGCGAATCAGCGGGTACTGATGCGCGGCATCGACCATTTTCGCCAGATCACGCGGGCTCGATACATTCGCCGCCGTCAATCCGGTCGGATCCTGAAAACGCGTATCGACCAGACCCAGCGCCTGCGCCTTTTGATTCATGGCTGAGATGAATGCTTCGCGGCCGCCCGGATAGTTGCGCGACAAGGCCGCGGCTGCGCGGTTTTCTGACGACATCAGGGCCAGACGCAGCATTTCCTCGCGCGCCAGGTGAGTGCCAACTTTCAAACGCGAGCGGGTTCCCTTGAGGATATCCACATCCTGCTCGCTGATCGCCAGAGTCTCCGTGAGATCGGGCTTGGCATCGAGCACGACCATGGCGGTCATCAGTTTGGTAATCGACGCGATCGGCAGAATGGCGCTCGGGTTCTTTTCAAAGAGAACCGCGCCGGTCGTCTGATCCAACACCAAAGCGGCGGACGATTGCAGCGCCAGATGCTGTGCGTCATCAAGGGATGCAATGCGGTGGGCAGACTTGGCGCGCGCCATCCTCTTGCCCTTGATCTGCATTGCGACGCGCGGAGCTTTCTTTTTCGCGGTCGCAGACTTCTTTTTCGTGGCCGCCTCGACGTCAGTCGGCGTCACACCAGCGCCGACTATCGCGGCCGCCAACAACATCATTAGTATTTTCTTCATGGAGATGCCCCTCCTGCGATGCAAACATTCTAACAGAGGATATCCCCTCTGCAATAAGCTGTATCGGCAGATATCGTTAGAAATAAAGGGGTTGAACATCAGGCCTCAACAAAAACATTAACTCAAGTCAAGAAAGCGACGCACTTCATCCCGGCGCTCCAGCGTATCCGCGTAACCCAGATCGATCAAGGCCTTGGTGTAGGGCCGCTCGAACAGCAGATAGCTGGTCAGCGCACCGCCGTTTCGATTCATCGCGCCAAAGGTTCGCAGCATGGTGCGCACGGCCCATGGCAAAGCCTTGGCGTGGCGCGCGGCGAGATGGTCGAGACGCTGCGAGGGCGCAATGGTCAGCACTTCTATCGGGCGCAGGCTCATGCCTCGCTCACGACGGATGTTCTCGGGAATCAGCGAGAGCGTGTTGTTGATGCGGCTCATCCGTTCCAGATCGACCGACATGCTGTCGAGAAAGATGCTGGACAGTGCATGACCGGCGATTTGCGCCAGCGAAGGATAAATCTCGGCACGCGGCCGGGCATTCTCGTCGGCCATGCGGCCGGCGCCGATCACCAATATCTTGTCCGCGCCGAGATGAATCGCCGGGGAGACCGGCGCGACCTGGCGCATCGAGCCATCGCCGAACCATTCCCTATTGATATGCACTGCCGGAAAGATGAAGGGGATCGCGCTTGAGGCCATCAGATGGTCGAGAGAAATCTCGGTCGGCGCCCCTACCCGCTGGCTGCGCCGCCAGGCTTCGATGTCTGTCCGCCCCTGATAAAAGCTGACGCTCTGCCCCGACGAGTAGCCGGAGCAGGTGATGCTGACCGAGTGCAGGGCCCGGTTTTCGATGGCCTTTGCGATGCGACTGAAGTCGAGGCCGTCGCTCAACAAACGGCGCAACGGCGAGTTGTCGAGCAGCGAGCGCGGAGAATGTCTGGTCAGCCAGCCGACCGCCAGGGTGGACACCCAGCGCACGCCGGAGGCGCCCATGCTCATCGGATCGGCGCGATAGACCTGATGAGCGTTGAAGTTCTCCCAGACGTTCAACAAATTGTCCACGCCCGCGCCAAAATCCTCGGCCCACACCGCCATCGACGCGGCGTTGATCGCACCGGCCGAGGTACCGCACAAGATCGGAAACGGATTGCGTCGCGGTTCCGGCAGCATCTCGCGAATCGCCTTCAGTACCCCGGCCTGATAGCCGGCGCGGGCTCCACCGCCGGTCAGGATCAGCGCAGTACGGGGCTCCGTCATGGGATGATCACGTACCGCTCCTGGCGTGCTGTTGCGCCTCGACCGAGAGCAAAGCGGTAACGTTGACGATGCGCCTGACGGTAGCCGTAGGCGTCAGAATATGCACCGGACGCGCCGCGCCGAGCAGCAGCGGGCCGACCGTCAGTCCGTCGCCCGCCGAGGTCTTGATCAGGTTGAAGGAGATATTGGCGGCATCCAGCGTCGGCATGATGAGCAGGTTGGCCTGGCCCTTGAGCGTCGAGTCGGGAAACACCTGATGCCGGATATCCTCCGAAAGCGCGGCGTCGCCGTGCATCTCGCCATCCACTTCCAGATGTGGTGCGATCGTGCGCAGGATCTCCAGCGCGCGACGCATCTTGATCGCCGTCGGCGTGTCCTCGGTGCCGAAACTCGAATGCGACAGCAGTGCCACCTTGGGCGCCAGACCGAAGCGAGCAACTTCGTCCGCGGCGAGCAGGGTCATCTCCGCAAGTTGTTCGGCCGTCGGGTCGTAATTGACGTAGGTATCGCCGATGAACAGCGTGCGCCGCGGCAGGATCAGCATGTTCATGGCGTAAAAATTCTTGATCCCCGCCTTCAGGCCGATCACGGTTTCGATGTAGCGCAGATGCAGGGAATGCTTGCCAAAAGTGCCGCACAGCATCGCATCGGCATAGTTGTGCTTTACCAGCATGGCGCCGATCAGCGTGGTGCGCCGCCTCATCTCGCGCTTGGCGTATTCGACGCTGACACCCTTGCGCGACATCATGCCGTGGTAATCCTGCCAGAGCTCCTTGTAACGGGGATCGGAATCCGGGCTGACCAGTTCGAAATGCTCTCCAGGGCGAATCCGCAGTCCGTAACGCTCGATGCTCTTTCCCACCACATCGGGGCGACCGATCAGGATCGGTCTTGCCAGACTTTCGTCGCATACGGTTTGCACGGCACGCAAAACGCGCTCGTCCTCGCCTTCGCAGAAAACCACGCGCGCCGGATTCTTCTTGGCCGCGGCGAACACCGGGCGCATCAACAGACCCGTCGAGTAAACGAAGTCGTTCAGTTGCGCGACATACGCGTCCATGTCAATGATGGGCCGCGTGGCGACGCCGGAGTCCATTGCCGCCTGAGCTACCGCCGGGGCGACCATGATGATGAGTCGGGGATCGAAGGGTTTCGGAATCAGGTATTCGGGGCCGAAGGAAAGATCCTCCGTGCCGTAGGCAGCCGTCACCACTTCCGACTGCTCGGCATGCGCCAGTTCCGCAATTGCCCTCACGGCAGCCACTTTCATCGCCTCGTTGATCGTCGTCGCGCCGACGTCCAGCGCACCTCTGAACATGAAGGGGAAGCACAGGACATTGTTGACCTGATTCGGATAGTCCGAGCGACCGGTGCCGATGATGGCGTCGGGGCGCACCGCCTTGGCATCTTCGGGACGAATTTCAGGCTCGGGATTGGCCATGGCGAGAATCAGCGGATCTTTCGCCATGGTCTTGACCATCTCAGGCTTCAGCACACCCGCCGTAGACAAGCCAAGGAATATGTCGGCACCGACCATCACATCCGCCAGGGAACGAGCGTCCGTCGCCTGCGCATAGCGCGCCTTGGACGGGTCAAGGCCCTCGCGTCCGGTGTGGATCACGCCCTTGCTGTCGACCGCAAAAACATTCTTCGGATCTAGCCCGAGGCTCACCAACAAATCGAGACAGGCTATCGCCGCCGCACCGGCGCCGGAGCAGACCAGCTTGACCTTGCCGATGTCCTTGCCGACCACGCGCATGCCGTTCAGCACCGCGGCACTGGCAATGATCGCCGTGCCGTGCTGGTCGTCGTGGAAAACCGGGATCTTCATCCGCTCGCGCAGCCGGGCTTCGACATAGAAGCACTCGGGCGCCTTGATGTCTTCCAGATTGATGCCGCCAAAAGTCGGCTCCAGAGAGGCAATGATGTCGACCAGCTTGTCGGGGTCGTTCTCGGCGACTTCGATATCGAATACGTCGATGCCGGCGAACTTCTTGAACAGCACACCCTTGCCTTCCATCACCGGCTTGCCGGCCAACGGTCCGATGTTGCCCAGACCGAGTACCGCGGTGCCATTGGTGATGACCGCCACGAGGTTGGCGCGAGAGGTGTACAGGGCCGCAGTGGAAGGATCGCGCACGATTTCGTCGCAAGCCGCGGCGACGCCTGGCGAATAAGCGAGCGACAAGTCAGCCTGATTGGTCAGGGCCTTGGTCGGGGTAACAGCGATCTTGCCGGGCTTGGGGCTGCGGTGATACTCCAGTGCCGCAGCGCGAATACGTTCATCCATGAAAAACTTCTCCTTTTTGCATTTGCCTCAATTGTATCGCCGTGCCGCCAGCTCCAGCGCGTTGCGTCCCTTTGGGAACTTTGCGGCAAACCGGCCATTCCCCGGCGCAATTCAACGTGTGTGTCGCGGTCGGGCCGCTTCCGGACGCCCAGCCGCTTGTATCCGCGTCGCGGCTTCAGCGCAAGGCGGCGCGTGCAGCAGTTGATTGTGGGATAATTGCCAGCTCATTTAGCTCCGCGACCCGGGCCATCCCGTCCCCGCCGCAGACTGCCGAAAGCTGTGCCGATCCCGCCCCCCGGATCGCCGGCTGACCGGTGCGAATTCAAAATCAGAGTGGAGATTATCGCGTCATGAACCAGCCCAAACAGTTCCCGACCCCTGCTTATGTCAAACACGCCCGATTGAGCGCATGGGTGGCCGAAGTCGCGGCGCTCACCGAGCCGGACGAAATCGTTTGGTGCGATGGCTCACCGGAAGAAGCCGATCGACTCTTCGCCCAGATGGTTGCGGCCGGCAGCATGATCAAGCTCAATCCCGCGAAGCGCAAGAACTCCTATCTGGCCCTGTCCGACCCATCGGACGTTGCCCGCGTCGAGGACCGCACCTACGTCTGCACCTCGGATCCGGAAGATGCCGGCCCCAACAACAATTGGGAGCATCCGGACAAGATGAAGGAAACCTTGCGCGGATTGTTCAAGGGTTGCATGCGCGGGCGCACCATGTACGTGGTTCCGTTCTCGATGGGCCCCATTGGCTCGCCGATTGCCCACATCGGCGTCGAGCTTTCAGACAGCCCTTACGTGGTGGTCAGCATGCGCATCATGGCCCGCATGGGACGTGCGGTGCTGGATCAGCTCGGCAGCGACGGCATTTTTGTGCCCTGCCTGCACAGCGTTGGCCACCCGCTCGAATCCGGTCAGGCGGATGTCAAATGGCCGTGCAACAAAACCAAGTACATCTGCCATTTCCCGCTGACGCGCGAGATCTGGTCATTCGGTTCGGGCTACGGCGGCAATGCGCTGCTGGGCAAGAAATGTTTCGCCCTGCGCATCGCCTCGACCATGGCCCGCGACGAAGGCTGGCTGGCCGAACACATGCTGATTCTTGGCATTCAATCCCCTGAGGGCGAGAAGACCTATATCGCCGCGGCCTTTCCCTCGGCCTGCGGCAAGACCAACCTCGCCATGCTGATTCCTCCGGAAAGCCTCGGCGGCTGGAAGGTGACCACGGTCGGCGATGACATCGCCTGGATCAAGCCGGGCAAGGATGGGCGCCTGTACGCGATCAATCCCGAAGCCGGATTTTTCGGTGTCGCTCCCGGCACCAGCGACAAGACCAACTTCAATGCGATGGAGACCTTGAAGGAGAACATCATTTTCACCAACGTCGCCCTGACCGATGACGGCGATGTCTGGTGGGAAGGCATGAGCAAGGTGCCGCCTGCGCATTGCATCGACTGGCAGGGCCAGGACTGGACACCGGCGATCGGCAAGGAAACCGGACGCAAGGCGGCCCACCCGAATTCACGCTTTGCTGCGCCAGCCAGCCAGTGCCCCGTGATCGATCCGGATTGGGACAACCCTGCAGGCGTGCCGATCTCGGCATTTGTTTTCGGCGGCCGCCGGTCTACTACCGTGCCGCTGGTGTTCGAAGCCTTCAACTGGAACTATGGCGTTTATATGGCCGCCACGCTCGGCTCGGAAACCACCGCCGCCGCCGCAGGTGCGCAGGGCATTGTGCGCCGCGATCCGTTTGCCATGTTGCCGTTCTGCGGTTACCACATGGGTGACTATTTCAACCACTGGCTGCGCATCGGACATCAGATCGAGCACGCGCCGCGCATCTTTTCGGTGAACTGGTTCCGTCAGGATGCGGATGGCAAGTTCTTGTGGCCCGGGTTCGGCGAGAACATGCGGGTGCTGAAATGGATCGTCGGTCGCTGCAGCGGCGAGTCTGATGCGAAGCAGACTGTTCTCGGCTGGATGCCCCGCTTCGAAGACCTTGACTGGAGCGGCAGCGAGGACGTCACCAAGGCGCAGTTCGAACACCTGACGGCGGTGGACACCACTGCCTGGCGTGAAGAGCTCAAGCTGCATGCCGAATGGTTCGAGAAGCTCAAGAGCCGGATGCCGCGTTCGCTGACCCTCAAGCGCGAACTGTTCGAACTGGCACTCGTCGATTGACGGTTCCGAAGGACGCAGCGCGCTGACGCTGACAGTACGCCGAAAGATCGAACAATCGGCCGCCCTGCGTCATGCAAGGCGGCCGACTGCTTTTGGAGAATCGAATGAACATTGCCGCGCGCATGGCGCAAATCGCTCCGTTTCATGTCATGGAACTGATGGCTCGAGCGCAGGCACTTGAATCCGAAGGCCGGTCGATCATTCATCTGGAGGTGGGCGAGCCCGACTTCGCGACTGCCGACCCCATTCTTGACGCGGCCCAACGTTTCCTCTCCGGTGGACACGTGCATTACACGGCCGCGTTGGGCCTGCCCCAACTACGTGAAGCAATCAGCGGCTTTTACCAAACGCGGTACGGACTCAATATTTCGCCGGAGCGGATGTTGGTGAATCCCGGCGACGAATGGGTGCTGCCCGACCCCGGCTATCCCTGCAACCGCCATTTCGTGCGCCTGCTCGAAGGCATTCCGGTTTCGCTTCCGGTGGCGGCGGGATCAAACTATCAGCCGACGGTGGAACAACTCACCCGATCATGGACTGCAATGACGCGAGGCCTGCTGGTCGCCTCGCCGGCCAATCCGACCGGCACCCTGATCGACCCCGACACCATGGCAACCCTGGCCAACGCAGTCACCGTGCGGGGCGGCACCTTGCTTGTCGACGAGATCTATCACGGACTGACGTATGGCGTCGACGCCTCATCCGCGCTGGCGATCAGCGACGATATATTCGTGATCAACAGCTTCTCCAAGTACTTCGGCATGACCGGATGGCGGCTGGGTTGGCTGGTTGCGCCGCAGCGCTATGTGCGCGAGATTGAAAAACTAGCGCAGAACCTCTATATCGCGCCGTCGACAGTCGCCCAGCATGCGGCACTGGCAGCCTTTGGCCCGGAAACGACCACCATTCTCGAATCACGCCGCCGTGAATTTTGCTTGCGGCGCGACCTGCTTTTGCCGGGCTTGCGAAGCCTTGGCTTCGGAATTTCGGCCGAACCGCAGGGCGCTTTCTACGTGTATGCGAATAGCGCGGCGCTCGCCGAAGACAGTTTCGAACTTGCGGAACAGCTACTGACAAAAGCTGGTGTGGCGGCAACGCCGGGGCTGGACTTTGGCAGCAATGCACCGCAAGACCACATGCGCTTTGCCTACACGATCGACCGGAGCCAGATCGAAGAGGGTCTCGCCCGAGTGGCAAAGTTCCTGGATTCCAGATAGTCCGCGATGCCGTCCCCGCCCAAGGGGACTCGGGGCTCTGCCCGCCGGGGATAGCGCTTCGCGCGCCGGCGATATCCCGCCGGGGGATACCGTCCTCGCCCAAGGGGCTCGAACATAAAAGAAAGCGCGTGCTGAATTAACAGCACGCGCTTGCTATCCACTGAGCGCCGCGCTCAGTCCCGCAGGACTAGGCGCAGGCCGATGCTACCGTCAGGGACGGGAACCGGTGGGAAACGGCCAAGCTGCCGCAGGATTCAGCGACGACTTGATGCCGGGGGCAGCAGCGGTCGAAGGTGCGGCAGCGGCAGCGGGCTTCGCGGCCGGCTTAGCAGCAGCCTTCTTCGGTGCAGCCTTCTTGGCAGCAGGCTTCTTTGCAGCAGCCTTCTTCGGTGCAGCCTTCTTGGCAGCTGGCTTCTTAGCAGCCGCCTTCTTGGCAACAGCCTTCTTCGCAGCGGGCTTCTTCGCGGCCGGTTTCTTGGCAGCG
>JAPLRA010000230.1 GCA_026399445.1 Sulfuritalea sp. | reverse complement strand
GCCTTCGCCGCCACCATCAGCTTTCCGCGTGCCACCTCCGACAGCGACAAATCGATTACCAGCGGCGCCTGACCACGACGCGGAAACACGGCTGCGATCGGGTTGGTGCCGAACCACGGGCGGCGACCGCCCCAAGCCGGCATCGCCGCCGGCGAGTTGCCGAAGGCCAGGCCGACCATACCAGCGGCGGCGACCGCTTCCAGGTGGTAGGCGGCGACGCCGAAATGGTGGCTGCGGGTGACGCCAGCAAAAGCCGCCCCGCACTCGCGGGCACGCGCCATCGCCTCTTTGATGGCCAGTGCGCAGGCCGGAAAGGCCAGTCCTTCGTCGGCGTCCACCAGACAGGCGGCGGCCTTGGCACGAATGACGCGCGGTTCGGAGTTGCCGTTGACCCGACCATGGCGCAGGTGGCCGGCATACTGCGCCACGCGCGACAGGCCATGCGAGGCAAGACCCTGCGCCTCCGCCGTCACCAGCGCGGCAGCGGTACTGTGGGCCATCGCGGCAGAGGCGCCGGCGCGCATCAACGCGGCACCTGCAAGAGTGTTCAATTGCTCGATGGATACCTTGGGCATGGTCGCTCCGGCGTGTCAAGTGGCCAGCAGGAAGTCCGCTACTTTCGCGGCGATCAGGGTGCTGACACGGATGTTCGATTCGCGGGTGACGCCGCCGATGTGTGGCGTCAGGATCAGGTTTGGCGCCGTCGCCAGCGGCGAGCCGGCGGCCAGCGGCTCATGATCGAAAACATCGAGCGCCGCGCCGCCCAGCTTGCCGCTGTGCAGTGCCTGTGCCAGGGCCGCTTCATTGACGATGCCGCCGCGCGCGGTATTGATCAGCACCGCCTGCGTCTTCATGAGTTCTATCCGGTTTGCATCGATCAGACCGCGCGTCTGCGCCGTCAATGGCACATGCAGGCTGACCGCGTCCGACTCGGCCAGCAGCTGTTCGAGTTCCCGATGCGCGACGCCACTTGCCGCCCACGCCGGCGCATCAGCCGGCACCAGGGGATCGCAGGCCAGCACGCGCATGCCGATGGCCTGGGCAAGCCGGGCGGTGAGCTGGCCGATGCCGCCGAAACCGACCAGGCCCAGTGTGCGTCCGGCCGTTTCACGTCCTTCGGACAGCGCCTGTCGTGGCCACTGCCCCGCCGCAACGGCCGCGCTGGACAGATAGGCGCCGCGCAGCAGCACCATGACACTGGCGACAACATACTCCGCCACCGCCAGCGCGTTGGCACCAGTGGCCGGGAAGACCTCGATGCCACGCGCCCGACAGGCGGTAACATCGATGTTGTCCAGGCCGACGCCGAGCCGGCCAACCACGCGCAGCCGTGGCGCGGCGGCGAGCAGTTCGCCATCGACCTGGGTCCGGTTACGCACGATCAGCGCCGTTGCGTCGGCGAGCAACGCGAGCAGTTCGGCGCGGCGGTCAACCAGCGTCGGCTCGTGGCTCACGACAAAGCGGTCCTGCAGCGTCCGTACCGCGTCCAGATCCATGAATTCCGTTATGACAATTTTCATCTCCGCTCTCCGGCGATCAATGTTGCATGCCCCACTTGCGCACGGTGCGGCTCTCGATGTAGCGGAAGATCAGGTTCTCCACGGCCAGGCCGATCATGATCACCATGAAGAGTCCGGCGAAGACGTTGGTGATCTCCAACTGGTTCTTGTTCTCGTAGATGTACCAGCCGAGGCCGCCCGAGCCCGAACTGACACCAAACACCAGTTCCGAGGCGATCAGCGTGCGCCAGGCAAAAGCCCAGCCAATCTTCAGGCCGGTGAGAATGCTCGGGAATGCCGCCGGAATGAGGATCTGCGCGACATAGGCGAAGCCGCCCAATCCATAGTTCTTGCCGACCATGCGCAGCGTGTTGGATACCGCAAGGAAGCCCGAGTGCGTGTTGAGCGCAACCGACCACAGCACCGAATGAACCAGGACGAAAATCAGGCTGCCGTTGCCGAGGCCGAACCAGATCAGGGCAATCGGCAGCAGCGCAATCGCTGGCAGCGGGTTGAACATCGACGTCAGTGTCTCCAGGAAATCGGTGCCGATGCGCGAGGCGATGCCGATGGCCGTCAGCAGCGCAGCCAGCACGAGCAGGTCGTTGTCGAGCAGGCGCGCGCCGATTTCCCATGCCAGGGCAAGCATCAGCAGGATCGCCGCCTTGCGCAAGGCGCTGATGTTGTAGAGCCTCTCGAAGATGGACAGCGGCTTTTCCACCACGCCGAAGGCTTCGGCGCCGACCAGCTCGTGGTGGATTTCCGGCCGCACGATAAGCATCGCATCTTTGCTAGGCATGTTGCGGCTCCTCGGGTTCTTCGATCTCATCGACAAACAGCATGTCGTGTATGCGGTTTTCCAGCGCCTTCGCCGCGTCCGCATTGGGCGGATCGCGCGGCACGCTGGCCAGTTCGGCCTTGACCTGGCCCGGATGCGGGGAAAGCAGGAGGATGCGGTTGCCGCACTTGATCGCCTCGGGAATCGAATGGGTGACAAAAATCACCGTGAAGTGCGTGTCGTCCCACAGTTGCAGCAGCTCTTCCTGCATCTTGCGGCGGGTCAGGGCATCGAGCGCGGCGTAAGGCTCGTCCATCAGCAGCACGTCCGGCTCCATCGCCATACCGCGGGCGATGGCGACACGCTGCTTCATGCCGCCAGACAACATGTGCGGATAGTGATTGGCGAACTTCACCAGGTTCACCTTTTCGATGTACTGCATCGCCTTGTCTTCGGCCGCCCGGCCCGCATGCTTGCCGGACGCGACCAGCGGAAACACCACGTTTTCCCTAACCGTTTTCCACGGCATGAGCTGGTCGAACTCCTGGAACACCATCATGCGATCGGGTCCGGGCTTGGTGATCACCGCGCCCTTGAGGCGGATTTCGCCTTCGGTCGGCGCCAAGTAGCCGCCGACCGCTTTCAGCAGTGTCGACTTGCCGCAACCCGAGGGGCCGAGCAGGACGTAGCGGTCGGATTTGAAGACCTGGAAGTCAACCCGGTAGGTAGCGGTGACAAGATGCTCCTTTGTCTTGTACTGGAGGGTGACGCCGCGTACATCGAGCAACGGCTCCATCTTAGGAGAAATACTCTGACTCATATTTTGCCGCTCCTTCTGAGAAGCCTGATGGGTGAGAACGTTTCGGCAATGCAGGAGTGCTTTGAGGAGGGTCAGCTTCCGGGTAGATCTTGGGCGCTGGGAAAGAACATATCCTTCCAAGAGTCCGGTTTAATCTTGATCGAGTTGATCTTGTACATGAAGTTGACATACTTCATGACGTTCTGCGGCGTGGTCGTATAGATGATGTTGGGATCGTTGAGCATCTTCAGGATGTTGTCGCGCGTGTCCTTGTCCTTGGAGATGCGCAGATAGGCCTCGGCTGCCCAGGCCTTGTCCTTGTTGATCATGGCCATCGCCTCGTCGAGGGCCTTGACGAAGGCGGCGGAGATCTTCGGATTTTCCTGGTAGAACTTCGAGGTAGTCCAGATCACGTTGAAGGTGCCCGGCCCGCCGAGGACCTCGTAGGAGTTCAGCAGGTTGCGGATGCCCGGCTTGGCCAGTTGCTGGTACTGGAAAGGTGGCGCGCTGAAGTGGGCCGTGACCTCGCCGTTGCCGGCCAGCAGCGCGGCCTGTCCGTCGGGGTGGCTCATGGAAACCGTCAGCGAATCAAGCTTGTTGTGCTGGCCGGCGCCGAAGACCTGTTCGGTGGCCATTTGCAGTGTTACGGCCTGGATCGAGACTTTGGCCGCCGGCAGGGCGATCTTGTCCTTCTCGGTCAGATCCTTCAGCGACTTGACATTGGGATTGCGGGTGTTGAGATAGATCGGCATCGAATTCAGCGCGGCGATGCCCTTGACCTGGTAGTTCTCTCGTGTACGCGCCCAGAGCGTGGTGAAGGGCGCGACGCCGCCGGTGGCGATGTGCAGACTGTTGGAGAGCAGGGCATCGTTCATCACGTTGCCGCCAGCGAACTTGGACCAGCCGACCTTGAGGTTGGTGATGCCCGCCGCCTTTGCATGCTTTTCGATCAGCTTCTGATCTTCCATGATCAACAAGGGCAGGTAGCTGATGCCGTATTGCTCGGCAATTTTGAGTTCGTCGACCTCGGCACGGGCCACGCCGCCCAGAGTCAGCCGCGTGGCGGCCGTAGAAGCGGCCAGCAGGGATCCGAATTTCATGGTGTTCTCCTCCAATGATTCTGTTGTAGTTCCGATTCCGGGTTGCGCGCCTCTGCGGGCACTTATTGCAAGCCGGTCAATTATCGCCGGATTCCGCTCGCGACCTCCGGGCTATCCGATTAGGCACTTTCATACAAACGCGTGAGCACGAACTCGCGGTGGCCGAGGGCTTCGGCTGCCGTGAGTCGGCCATTGGCGGTACGCAGCATGCAGTCGAGCAACTTGTCGCCGGCCTGGTCCATGTTCATCTCGCGCTGGAGAATTCCAGATGTATCCACATCGACGTGTTCCGCCATTGTGCGCACTGTCCTGGGATTAGAGCAGAGCTTGATCACAGGCAGGATCGGGTTGCCAATGATGTTGCCTTGGCCGGTCGGGAAGAAGTGGACCACATAGCCTGCGGCCGCGCACAGCGTAACCATCTCCGCCGCCGCCGAAGAGGAATCCATGAACCACAGGCCCGGACCCGTTGGCGCTTCTGCTTTATCGAGAACGCCGTCGACCATGCATTTCTTGCCGATCTTCTGGATATTGCCCAGCGCCTTTTCCTCGATGGTCGTCAGACCACCCGCGATGTTGCCCTTGGTTGGCTGGGAGTCCGAAAGATCAGAAGTCTTGTGGCGATTGACCACGTCCTGGTAGTCGTTGAACATTTTCATGAACTGGTCTTTCACTGCGGGCGTGCGACAGCGGGCAGCTACCAGATGTTCGCCACCCGTAAGCTCCGTCGTTTCGCCGAAGACCAGCGTGGAACCGAGGGCATAGAGCTTGTCGAACGCGTTACCGACCGTCGGGTTTGCGCCACAGCCAGAAGTCGTGTCGGATTCGCCACACTTCGTAGAGACCCACAGATCGGAAACGGAACATGCTTCCCGCTGCTTCTCCGACGCCCACTGGACCAGTTCGCGCGCCGCTTTCGAGGCCCGCATAATCGTGTCATGGTCGCCGTGAAGTTCGATTGAGAAACCAACTACCGGCTTGCCTGTCTTGGCGATCCCATCGACGATGAGTTTGGTCCAGCCCTCTTCGATACCGATCACGACCACCGCGGCAACGTTGGGATTCGCGCCGGTGCCAATCAAGGTGCGGAAATGCAGGTCCAGGTCAGCGCCGAACTGCAGTCGGCCGTAAGGATGGGGCAATGCCATCGTGCCCTTGATGTTGTTGGCTACCGCCTCGCATGCAGCGTTGGAGATGTCATCTACCGGTAGGATGATGACGTGGTTACGAACGCCGACGCGGCCGTTTTCGCGCCGGTAGCCCTGAATCGTTGTGTCTTTGGTGATCATTGTCTTTGTCCTCGGATTGGATGCTGGGAAAGGTGGCGCCTACCAACGCTTGGTCTTGACGTTGTGAACGTGCAGGTGCTCGCCCGCCTTGATCGCTGCGACAGTGCGACCGATATCAACGCCGTACTTGATCACCGTATCGTTGTTCGCCAGATCCTTGAGCGCGATCTTGTGGCCGATCGGGATATCGCTCACAGTCTTCACCGCAATTGTCTGGTCCTGTTCCATGACCCATCCGGTCAACTTCGCGCCTGCCTTCACGCCCTCGACGACGATCGTGCCAACCGAGTCGCCATCCTCATGCACTACAAAGTCAATCATTTCCGTCTCCTTGTTTGGCAGCCGCACACAGGCCGTAGACGAATACTAGACAAGCCGTTTGCACCAGTCAACTGGATGACTTGTATGACTCGGGTGATTTAGTTATCATGGCGATTTGGTTATACTCGGCAATCAAA
>JAPLRA010000054.1:4841-7040 GCA_026399445.1 Sulfuritalea sp. | reverse complement strand
CAGTGCCACGCCGCAGCCGTACTTGGCGCCGAGCAGGCCGAGGTGGTCGCGCAGCACCCACAGCAGGGGCATGTCGGGCTCCACATCGACCTGATGAAGCTTTCCATTTACGTTCAGCTTGAGCATGGCGCCTCCTTCTGAGATATGACGATGCTATGGGTGGCAGTGTGCTGCAGACCGGAAACCCGGCGGCATGCTCACTAGTATTTAAGGATTGACGACTGCGGTCAACTAGTCGTTTCGGCGGCATGGAATTGCGCAGCCGGAAATGCTTTCGTTTCGGGCGGGGGACGTCATAGAATGAAACCATGAACCGCAAACTGCTGCTTCTCGTGGCGGAGGGCCGCTGATGGACAGTGTCAATCTCGAAGTCCTGCGTTGCGCAGTCGGCTGGATCAAGGCCGGGGTGCCCGGAACGCTTGCCACCGTGGTCAGGACCTGGGGCAGTTCGCCTCGCCCCGAGGGTGCATTGCTTGCCATCAGCAGCGAGGGCCGTCTGATTGGCTCGGTCTCCGGCGGCTGCATCGAGGACGATCTGCTCGAGCGCCTGCGTGACCATCGTCCGTCCTGCCCCGAGATCGTTACCTACGGCGTCACCGCGGAACAGACGCGGCGCTTTGGTCTTCCCTGCGGCGGAACGCTGCAAGTCGTGCTCGAACCGCTGCACGGCGGCAACTGCTTGAGCGAAGTGCTTGAGCGGATCGAACGTGGCGAACTCGTCGGACGCCGGATGCGCCTCGCGGACGGTAGCGCCGAACTGGACGACGCGGTGCCCGACAGCGCCATTGTCTTCGACGGCAACACCCTGGTGTCGGCCTTCGGCCCGCGCTGGCGCATGCTGATCATCGGCGGCGGCCAGCTTTCGCGCTACCTTGCCGACTTCGCCCTGGCGCTCGATTTCCAGGTGACGATCAGCGAGCCGCGCGAGGAATACCGTTCGAGTTGGACCGTACCCGGAACCACCTTGACTGCCGAGATGCCCGACGACGTGGTGCTGGCAATGCGTCCCGATCGACGCACGGTGATTGTCGCCGCAACGCACGATCCCAAGCTCGACGATCTGGCCCTGATCGATGCCTTGAAGTCGGACGCCTTCTACGTCGGCGCGATCGGATCGCGTGCCAACAGCATCAAGCGGCGGGAGAGGCTGAAGCTGTTCGAGCTGAGCGACGCCGACGTCGATCGCCTGCATGGCCCCGTAGGCCTCCCGCTCGGCAGCAGGACGCCGCCCGAAATTGCTCTGGCGATCGTTGCCGACATCGTCGCCCGACGCAATGGAATCGAACTGGCAAGCGGCACCTCGCGCGGCGATGCGTCGGGCGCCTGTCCCGTGCTCGAGCCATGATTGTCGGCGTGTTACTTGCCGCCGGCGCAGGGACGCGCTTCGGCGGTGACAAGCTGCTTGCTGAACTTGCTGCCGGACAGTCGGTCGCGGAGGCCGCCTGCGCCAGCCTGCGCCCGGCCGTCGACCGCTTGATCGCCGTGGTGCGGCCGGGAGCAACCGTGCTCGCGACACGCTTGGCCGCCGCAGGTGCGGAGGTCTGCGTCTTTTCCGGCGCCGAGGCCGGGATGGGTGCCAGCCTGGCCCATGGCATTGCGCTGACGCCGCAGGCGCATGGATGGTTGATCGCGCTGGCCGACATGCCGCTTGTCGCCAGTGAGGATGCCATGCGGGTGGCCGCTGCACTGGGCGCAGGTGCAGCTATTGCCGTTCCGGTCGCGCTCGGTCGGCGAGGCCACCCGGTCGGCTTCGCGCGGCGATTTGCGGGCGAGCTGATGGCCTTGAGCGGGGACGTCGGAGCCCGCGCGATTCTCGCCCGGCATCCAGGGGATATCGTGGAAATCCCGGTCAGCGATCCGCGCACTTGGCAGGACATCGATTCCGGCGAGGACCTCGAGGCCGCGCGGCAGCAGTTCAAGGGGAGGTGAAGGGCAGACTCAGAACTCGATGCGCCGCATGCGCTCCTGGTGCTGCGTGTCGGTCATCAGCTGCCTCAGCAGGGAACAAACCAGCGTCGTCCGTCGGCGGCCAGTTCGCGCAGCGGGTGGCCATAGAGTCGGGTCAGGCTGGTCTCGGTGATGACCTCGCCGGCCGGTCCGGCCAGCCATTCACCGTCGCCGAACAACAGCAGGGCCTGATTGCAATAGCGGGCGGCGAAGCCCGGATCGTGCAGTACCGCGACGACGGCCGCGCCGGTC
>JAPLRA010000054.1:0-4825 GCA_026399445.1 Sulfuritalea sp. | reverse complement strand
GTCAGGGGTTCGTCGAGCAGGAACAACTGCGGCGCCTGTGTCAGCAGTTGTGCCACGGCCAGGCGCTGGCGTTCACCGCCGGACAGTGTCTGCACCTCGCGCTCGGCGAAGCCATCGAGGTCCACTTCCGCCAGGGCAGCCGCGGCGATGCAGCGATCCGTGGCGGATTCCCAGTCCCAGCGGCCGAGATGGGGATGACGGCCGACCAGCACTGTTTCCAGCACGGTCGAGGCAAACGGGTCGCTCTGGTGTTGCGCCAGGTAGGCGCGCATGCGCGCCAGCGCCCGCGCCTCGCTGCCGTTTCCGGAGCCGGGCAGGACGTGCCCGCCGACGTTCAGCGTGCCGGCATCCTGTCCGCGCAGGCCGGCGAGGGTGTTGAGCAGCGCCGATTTGCCGACGCCGTTCTTGCCGAGGATGGCCCAGACGTCACCGGCCTCGACCCGCCAGTCGAGATTCTCGCAGACCTGGTGGCCGCCGATGCCGACTGCAAGTCCCGTGGCGCTGAGCAGGGGGCTGGTCATGATCGACTGCCCGGCTGACGACCCAACAGGAACAGGAACACCGGAACACCGAGCAAGGCAGTCAGCACACCGACCGGCAACTGCTGGGGCGCCACCACGGTGCGCGCCAGCGTATCCGCCAGCACCAGCAGGCTGCCCCCGGCCAGCGCGGACGCCGGCAGCAGAAGGCGCTGGTCGTTGCCCCAGCCGAGCTTGAGCATGCCCAGGCGCACCAGATGCGGAACCACCAGGCCGATGAAGCCGATGCTGCCGCCGGTGGTGACAGCGACCGCAGTAAACATCGCTGCCAGAAAATACACTCCGTGCCGTACCCGGTTGACTGAGACGCCCAGACCGTGGGCGAGCGCATCGCCGCGCGAGAGAAGATTCAGTTCGCGGGCAAACGGCAGCGTCGCGCCCAGTCCGAGTACCAGTACCACCATGGCCGGCCAAGGACTGATCGCGTGCCCGAGATCGCCCATGAGCCAGAACAGCATGCCGCGCAAGCGATCCTCTGCCGCGACGGAAAGAATCAGCGCCACCACGGCGCTGCAACCGGATGCCACGATGACTCCGGTGAGCAGCAGCCGGGTTCGCGTCCAGCTATTGTCGCCGTGCGCCAGACCGAACACCAGCAGCATCGCGGCAAATGCGCCGATGAAGGCAGACAGGTTGATGAACGCCAGCGCCAGGCCGGCGAGCATCGCCGCCAGAGCTCCTACCGCGGCACCTCCGGAAATGCCCAGAACGTAGGGGTCGGCCAGAGGATTGCGCAGCAGCACCTGCATCAGTGCGCCGGCCAGTGCCAGCAAGCCGCCACAGGCAAATGCCGCCAGCGCGCGGGGCAGGCGCAGGCCGTAGATCACCTCGACCGCCAGGTCGCCATGCTCGCCGCTCAGGGCCCGATAGACATCGACGGGCGATACCGGCACGCTGCCCGCCGCCAGAGCGATGACCAGACTCAGCAACGCCAGCCCGACGAGGGCGGCGAGGATGAACAGGGCACGGCGACGGGTGGGCATGGATCAACAGGCGTGGCGCGCAGCGGTCGTGGTTGGCGGCATCGTCGGATCAGATCTTGAGTTCGCCGGAAACCATTACCTTGCGCCCGAGTTCGGGATAGGCGTTGAAGCTGGTACCGGCACCGTTGCGAATGCCATAGCTGTAATAGCGCTTGTTGAATAGATTGTCAGCCGACACTCCCCAGGTCCAGTTTCCGATCGAACGCGAATACTTGATGTCGAACAGACTATAGGAGGGCATCAGGGCGAAGCTGTTGATCTGGTCGTTGTCGTAGCGTTGCGTGCCGACGTATCTGCTGCTGGCGGCAATGTTGTTTCCTTCGCTGATTCGCCACGTCGCATTCAGTGTCAGCAGTTGACGCGGTACCAGTGGGACGTCCTTGCCGGCCAGATTGATGCCGTCGTAGCTGCCGGAGCGGAAGCTGGCCTGGGTGCGACGATAGCTCGCCCCGAGGGTCAGGGCGGGGTCCGGCCTCCAGTTGCCTTCGAGCTCGAATCCGGCGCGCCGGGTCGGCGACAGGTTGGCGTTGCGGCCGAATCCGTAGGTCGGCGTACCGTTGAGGACCAGCAAGTGGATTTCGTTCGTCAGGGATGCCGCGAAGGCTGTTGCGCGCAGGCGCGCGGAGCTGGCATGGTATTCCACACCGAGTTCCGCATCATGTGATTTCTGCGGTTGCAGCAGCGAAACGGTACCCGTAAACACGTCGTAGTTTTCATTCGCGGTGGCAACCCGGAAGCTCTGGCCCCATTTCCCGTAGGCATCCCAGCTCGCGGTCAAGCGCTGCCTCAGCGACAGTTCAAAGGCATTCAGCGTGGTGCGGCGGGCGGTGGCGGCAGGTCTCGAGAAGCTGTCCCTGTGTGAACTGGTTCTCAGCCCTGCGCCGACTTCGGTTTCGGCGGTCGCCAGCCAGGTTTCCTGCACATAGAGCGCGTCGTTGGTCTGGTTGGCATTGGCACGGCCGAACAGGTCGACGTTGCCGTAGGTCCAACGCGAACTGTCGATGCCCAGGATCAGGCTGCCGTTCTGATGCGGGATACGCAGTCGCGGGCTGACGGTAAAGGTATCGGAGTCCGTATCGTTCGCCGAGCCCGATGCGGGGAACTTGTTGCTCGACTTCTTGTTGCGGTAGTCGACATCGATCGCCAGTTCCCCAATACCGACGGACCGCGTCCCGCCGATTCCGACATTCCATGTATCGGTCAGTCCGTGGTCATTCTGCGTCGTTGATCCGGCCGGGTCGGATGCCAGTTGTGCGGCGGTGCGAACGCCCGGGAAACGGATCTTCTGCCGGCTGCTGCCAAAGCGCAGCGCTGCGCTGGACATTGCGTCATTCCAACGCACGACGCCATCGAACTTGTCTTCGCGATCATGGTTGTTCACCCGGTAGTTTGACGACACGTACCGGTTGGCGTGCAGCAGCATGCCCAGGTTCTCGTCGGCAAGCTCGACCGTGGCGCGGACATCGCTTGTTCCATAGTCGCCATAGGCCGCACGCGCAGAAACACGCCTGCCCTCGCTTCCAGGATTGCGCGTGATGATGTTGATGGTGCCGGCGGTCGCGCCACCACCGTAGAGGACTGCGCCTGAACCGCGCACAATCTCGATGCGATCGATCGCATTCAGGGGGATCGAGGCGAGGCGGGCCGGTGTCAGTTCGTTTTCACTCATACGCCTGCCGTCGAGAAGGATCAGCGTATTCTGATCGCCGGACATGCCGAAGCCACGCAGGTCGATTTGCCAGTTGGTATCGCCCGAACTGTTGCGCACGTGGACGCCGCCGAGCTTGGACAGAATCTCCGGCACGCTGGTCGCAGAGGACTGGGCAATGGCGGCTGCGGTGATAACCGTTGATCCGGCCGCGGTTGGGCCGGGACTTCCGGCGAAGCGGGTGGCAGTGACGACGACAGCGGCCAGATCATCTGCTGCGATTGAAACAAAAGGACAAAGCAGGCTTGCCGCGCAGGCGGCGATGGCGAAACGGTTGTGCATGAAAAACTCCCGAACTCCGGCGAGCGTCCCCGCGGCCGGTAGGTGGCGAAAGAATGCTTGGGAGGTCGGGTGATGGTCGGGGTTGGCACAAACCCCCGGCACGTCGCAACCCCGCAACGCATTCGCTGGTTTGTCCTTGGCCGGTCTCCGGGCTCGGAAGTCTTGGTTCATCGCCTTCCCAGGTATTACCCAGTGGCTTCTTGATGAACCCGCACTTCCTTACCGTTGCGGGGGCAGCGCCGGAATCGACTGTCTAGGTCTCACCGGCTTCCCGTTTCACCCGGCACGGAAAACCATGCACGGGCACCACGAACGGGGCGGAGTATAGCAAACCTGATCACGCACAGGCGGCCGCAGTTTTCGGTATTTGTCGCCAGCGCTGGCCTAATGTTGATATTTGAAATAAAGTTGCCTAAAACGATACGGGAGTTGACATTAGTCAAGGACAGCCGAAAGGCGCGCGCGCAGGCTAGCGCCTGTTCTGCTGTAAGATTTCTATTGTTCTGACTCAGGGACGCATTAATCAAAAAGGAGAGGTAGATGAAACGTAAGTTACTCGGGATGTTTGCTGTTTCTGCCATGGCTGGTGCCATGGGTGGCGTGTTTGCGCAAGAAGCAGCACCTACGCTTACCGCTGCCGAAAAGGAAACTGCCAAGAAGATTTATTTTGAGCGCTGTGCGGGTTGCCACGGCGTGTTGCGCAAGGGCGCCACCGGCAAGAACCTCGAGCCGCACTGGACCCGGACTGCCAAGGACGGCAGCAAGACCGAAGGCGGCACGCTGAAACTCGGCCAGTCGCGTCTTGAAAAGATTATCGGTTACGGTACCGATGGCGGCATGGTGAACTTCGACGACATCCTGACCAAGGACGAAATCACACTGATGTCCAAGTACATCCAGAACACCCCGGATGTGCCGCCCGAGTACAGCTTCAAGGAAACCATGGATTCCTGGAAGGTCATCGTGCCGGTCAAGGATCGTCCGACCAAGCAGATGAACAAGTACAACCTGAAGAACATGTTCTCTGTCACCTTGCGCGATACCGGCGAAGTAGCGCTGATCGACGGCGACACCAAGGAAATCCGCAGCATCGTCAAGACCGGCTACGCGGTGCATATCTCGCGTCTGTCGAAGTCGGGCCGCTATGTGTATGTGATCGGCCGTGACGGCCGCCTGTCGCTGATCGACCTCTGGATGGAAAAGCCCGGCGTTGTCGCGGAACTGAAAATCGGTTTCGATGCCCGCTCGGTGGATACCTCGAAGTTCAAGGGCTTTGAAGACAAGTACGCGATTGCCGGTTCCTACTGGCCGCC
>JAPLRA010000343.1 GCA_026399445.1 Sulfuritalea sp. | reverse complement strand
TTCTTGGCTTCTGATTTCGACCCCATGGCGCGAATCGCGAACACCGGCGGACCGATGAAGACGAGGCCGTTCTTCGCGCAGGCCTCGGCGAACTCCTCGTTCTCGGAGAGGAAGCCGTAACCGGGATGAATGGCCTGGGCACCGGTCGCCAGCGCCGCACCGATGATCTTGTCCACCACCAGATAGGATTCCTTGGGCGCGGGTGCGCCGATGCAGACCGCCTCGTCGGCGAGCCGCACATGGCGTGCGCCGGCGTCGGCCTCCGAATACACGGCAACGGTACGGATGCCCATGCGCCGTGCGGTCTTGATGACCCGGCAGGCGATTTCTCCGCGGTTGGCTATCAGTATTTTTGTGAACATGGTCTCAGCCCTGGGCGATCCAGTTGGGTTTGCGCTTTTCGAGAAAGGCATTCATGCCCTCGCGCCCTTCCGTGCTGGCACGCAGGCGCGTGATGCGCTGGGCGGTGTCTTCGATCACCTCCGGTGCAAGCGGCTTCCACGCCACGGCCGCTATCAACGACTTGCACTCCGCCATGGCGCGTGGCCCGTTCTTCAAGAGTGCCTCAACAACCTCGCCCACCGCCTCGTCGAGTCCCTCGTCATCTACGACCATCTCGTGCAGCAGCCCGATGCGGTAGGCCTCGGCCGCCGAAAAGCGCTCTGCCGTCAGCATGTAGCGCCGCGCGTAGCGTTCGCCAATGGCGGCGATGACGTGGGGACTGATTACGGCGGGGATCAGCCCAAGTTTGACTTCGGTCAGCGAGAACTCGGCGTCGAAGGTGCCGATGGCCACGTCGCAGCAGGCTACCAGGCCGACACCACCGCCATAGGCCGGGCCCTGGACACGGGCAATCGTCGGCTTCGGACATTGCGCCAATTTGCGCAACATCTCGGCCAGCGCTCGCGAATCGCGCAGGTTCTCGTCGGCACTGTAGGCCGCCGCGCGTTTCATCCAGTTGAGGTCGGCGCCGGCGCAGAAACTCTTGCCGGTGCTCGAAATCACCAGCACGCGCACCGCCGGCTCCGCCGCCATCAGGTCGATCGCGGCGGACAACTCGCCGATCAGCGCGTCGTCGAAGGCGTTGTGCCGCTCGGGACGGTTGAGGGTGATGATGCCGACGCCGATGTCGATTTCGGTAAGTATGTTGTTGTACATGGTACGCCCTTACATTCGAAAGACGCCGAACTTGGTCGGCAGAATCGGTGCGTTCAAGGAAGCGGAAATTCCCAGGCCCAGCGTGCGCCGGGTCTGCGCCGGATCGAGCACGCCGTCGTCCCAGAGACGTGCCGTGGCGTAGTAGGGATGGCCCTGGGTTTCGTACTGCTCGCGGATCGGCGTTTTGAAGGCTTCTTCGTCTTCCTTGCTCCACTCCTTGCCGGTGGCTTCCATGCCGTCGCGCTTGATGGTGGATAGCACCGAAGCGGCCTGCTCGCCGCCCATCACGCTGATGCGCGCATTCGGCCACATCCACAGCATGCGCGGGCTGTAGGCGCGGCCGCACATGCCGTAGTTGCCGGC
>JAPLRA010000258.1 GCA_026399445.1 Sulfuritalea sp. | reverse complement strand
CCGAGGCTGCCTCAGGTACGCTGATTCATTACGCCACAAAACCCGGTAGCGTTGCCTCGGATGGCGACGGGAAGAATGGCACCTACACCGAGGCTCTTCTGGCGATGATGAGCCAACCCGGCGTGCCGGTCGAGCAAATGCTCAAGCGGGTGGCCAATCGAGTGGTGGATAAGACCAAGGGTAAACAGGAACCTTGGGTAGAGGGCAATTTGCGCGGTGACTTCTATTTTGTTTTTCAAGGCCCGACAATGGTAGGCGTGCAGCAGTCGGCCGTCGATTCGGAAAGTGAAGCTTGGAGAATGGCCGAAGGCGCAGGAAATGTTGCAGCTATGGAAGCCTACCTCAAGGAGTATCCCAATGGAAACTATGCAAGTGCTGCCCGGATCAAGATTTCAGCGCTAACGAAGGAAAGCAAGCCAGAGCAAAACTCCAATGGATTAGAGAAACCGGTAAACGCCAACTTACCGAGAGGCGATGTCTTAGCGAAAGTGAATGGTCAAGCTATTCCGAAAATGGTTGGGCGGGCTTTGATAGATGGACAGATAGCTCAAGGAAAGTCTGATACTGATGAACTACGGAAGGCGGTTACGGAAGAACTAGTCCGCCGAACAATACTTACCCAAGAGGCCGTTAAAAATGGACTAGGACAGTTCCCTAACGTCGCTGGAGTAAAAACATCCATTGATGGGCAGTCGTTCTTGGCTCAGCAGGGCGTGCTGATCGGCGCCTACCTCAACGACTACGTTCGTACCCACCCGGTCACCGACGAGCAGGTCAAGAAGGAATATGCCGAGATCAGCGCCAAGCTCGGCAACAAGGAATACAAGGCACGTCACATCCTCGTCGAAAAGGCAGACGAAGCCAAGGCGATCATCGCGAAGCTGACGAAGGGCGAGAAGATCGAGGACCTGGCCAAGGATTCCAAGGACCCCGGCTCCAAGGATCGCGGTGGCGATCTCGGCTGGGCCAACCCGGCTTCTTTCGTGCCCCCATTCTCGGCGGCGATGATCAAGCTGGAAAAGTGGCATGTGATCCAGCTCGAGGACACCCGCGAACTCAAACTGCCGGGTATCGAGGAAGCCAAAGCCCAGATCGGCCAACAACTGACGCAACGTATGGTGCAAAAGCATATCGACGAACTGCGCGCCAAGGCCAAGGTCGAGTAAACCTCGCCAGCATCAATCGAAAACGGGAGCCGCGGCTCCCGTTTTTTATTGCGTCGCCGTAGCGGACTCTGTCTGCCTTCGCTCTGCGTGACGGAGATTCCCCTTCGGGGCCGTCAATTCCGCTTCGCGGGCCGGCAAGCGCCGAGTTTCTATTTCAGCCAGCGCCGCGCGTTGCGGAACATTTCTAGCCACGGAGCATCTTCACCAAGTCCTGGTGGTTGCCACGACATCTGCACGCTGCGGAAGGTCCGCTCCGGGTGCGGCATCATGATGGTGAACCGGCCGTCAGCCGTGGTCACACCTGCCAAGCCTTCCGGCGAACCATTGGGATTGAACGGGTAGCCAGTCGCCACCGCGCCGCGGTTGTCGATATAGCGCATGGCGGTCAGTGCCTTGCCATTCTGGCGGGCGGCGAACTCGGCGCGACCCTCGCCATGACTGACCACCACCGGCAGCTTCCAACCCGTCATGCCGTCAAGCAGAATTGAGGGCGATGATGGAATCTCGACCATCACCACGCGCGCCTCGAACTGTTCGCTTCTGTTGCGCTGAAAGGTAGGCCAATCCTGGGCCCCGGGGATGATGGGGGCGAGGTGTGCCATCATCTGGCAGCCGTTGCAGACACCCAGTGCGAAGCTGTCGGTACGATTGAAAAAGGCCGTGAATTCGTCGCGGAGACGAGCGTTGAACAACACCGACTTGGCCCAGCCCTGCCCCGCGCCGAGCACGTCGCCGTACGAAAATCCACCGCAGGCGGCGAGTCCCTTGAAGTCCGCCAGATGCACGCGTCCGGCCTGCAGGTCTGACATGTGCACGTCATACGGGGCAAAGCCGGCGCGCTCGAAGGCTGCCGCCATTTCGACATGGCCATTGACGCCCTGCTCCCGCAGGATGGCAATCCTTGGTCGCGCACCTGTTGCAACGAACGGGGCGGCCGGCGCAACATTCATCGATACGGAAAGCCCCGGATTGTCGCCGTCGAGCAGCGCATCGAATTCCTCCCGGGCGCATCCCGGATCGTCGCGCAGACTGGCGATCTGGAAGCTGACTTCGCTCCAGGTGCGCTGCAGTTCGCTGCGGCGCGCCGAAAACACCTGCTTCGCATTGCGCCAGACACGCACTTCGTCGGCCGTGTTGGTGGTGCCGATGGTGTGCGTGCAGGAACCCAGGCCGGCGTCGCGCAAGGTTTGCATCACCGCCGTGCGATCATCCCGGCGAATCTGCAGCACGGCACCAAGTTCTTCGTTGAACAGGACCGATATCAGTCGGTCATGCACGCGGCCGGCAATCTGCGGAAAGCGTTCGCTGCC
>JAPLRA010000480.1:2660-4291 GCA_026399445.1 Sulfuritalea sp. | reverse complement strand
TCTGCAGCAGTTCGAGTGCGGCAGACGCCTGGTTGCGCTCGACTTTCAAACGCGCCAGAGCCAGTGTCGACGCCAGACGTGTCGAAGGCAATTCCACTCCCTTGCGCAGGAGTTCCTCCGCTTCGTCAAATCTTTTCGCTTCGATCAGCAGCGCGGCCAATGTCTGGCGTGCGGCAGCATGTTCAGCATGAGCCTCCAGCGCAGCCCGGTAGTTACCGGCCGCCTCTTCCGCGTTACCCTGGCGCTGCGCCAGAACGCCGCGGCGGTAATCCATCTCAGCCCGCTCCGCCGCTGAAGGCACGCGTACTTGCTTGTCGATCCGACCCTCACCCGATGCGAGCGGCGCCTTGGGCAAGGCCACCACCGGCAGTTGGGGCGAGACGACAGTGACCGGCGGCAACTCGGGCGCTTTCGGCGCAACAACCACCGGCTTGCGCGGCGCGGCGGGAAGCGCGGGCGTCGCCGACAACTCGCCCGCCATGCGCAAGGACGGCATTCCGACTTCCGCCGCGGGCGAAACTGCGGGCACGGCTGCGGGCACGGCCGGGGGTACTGCAGGCGCTTCAATCCGGACGACCACGGGAACTGCCGCAGGCGCCTCGTCGCGGCTGGCTTGCAGCGCGTACCACGCCATCACGCCAAGCCCCACTCCAAGCAGAACCACAGCGAGCCATATTGGCCGCAGGCCCCGCTCGGACTCCTGGCGCGCCGCCAACGGCGTTACCGCCGCAGGCAAAGCCGCCCGCTCGCCGTCACCAGCACGACGCGCATCGAGATCGCGCAGCATCTTGTTGACCAGGCTCATGTCACCACCGTTGCCACCAGTGCAGCGTGGGCAGGCCTTCGGTATCGCGCCCGGCCAAGGCGACATGGGCGCGGCTCACCCTGGTCTTGCCTTCACCGTAGGCAAGCAGCATGGCCTTGTGTGCCAGCACATTGACCAGCCGCGGCGTACCGCTCGACAGGCGATACAACAGGCGCGCCGTGGCGGGGGGAAAGACATCGCCATCACGGTGCCCCGCAACGCGCAGGCGATGGGCAAGATAGTGTTCGGATTCCTGCTGTCTCAGTCCCGGCATCCGGTAGTGGAGCACGATGCGCTGACGCAACTGGCGCACGGCCGGGTTGGCAAGCTTCTGGTCGAGTTCCGGCTGGCCGAACATCACCACTTGCAGCAGCTTGCGCTTTTCGGTTTCGAGATTCGACAACAGGCGTAACGCTTCCAGGCTTTCCAGCGGCATCGATTGCGCCTCGTCGATGCAGATCACCACCTTCTTGCCTTGCGCCGCCATGTCCAGCAGGCGCTGGTTGAATTCCTTCATCAGGTGAAACTGGAAGTCGAGGTCCTGCAGCCTGATACCCAGTTCCTCGGCAATCGCGATAAGCAGGAGGTGCGGCTCCAGCATCGGGTTGGGAATGTAGGCGACGACATGTTCCTCGCTCAGGGTCGCCAGAAAGCGGCGGCACAGCAGCGTCTTGCCGGTACCGACTTCGCCCGTGATCTTGATGAAGCCTTCGCCCGTGTTGAGCCCGATCAGCAGCGTATTGAGGGCTTCCTGATGCGCGTCGGCCGAATAGATGAAGCTGGTATCCGGCGTAATGCCGAAGGGGAATTCGTTCAGACCGAAGTG
>JAPLRA010000480.1:0-2592 GCA_026399445.1 Sulfuritalea sp. | reverse complement strand
CGGCCCGGCGAGTAAGCCCGCACGCGCTCCTGAACGTCCTTGATGTCCTGCACCGAAGCGCGGTCGCTGTCGATCAAGGTGGGCTTGATCAGAATCACCAGTTCGCGCTTGCTCAACGATGAGGCCCGCTGACCCAGGGCGTTGGCCGCGAAGCCGGTGGCCCCCGGCAACTGGGAACGGTCGGAGGACTGTGCCTGCCTCATCAGTCCGCCGATGGCCACGATGTTGCCATCCTGGACGCGGACGATGGAGTCGGTCTCGTTGATCCGGCTCACCGCGAGCGGAAGATTGATGATGCCCGTAGCACCGCCCAGATCCATGCTCTTCTGGCTCTCGGTAATCGTGGTGACCGCGGGATGCACATGCAGAATGATGTTGCCCTCGTCGTCGATCTGCGGCGTTACGTCAAGCGAGATGCCCGAGAACATCGACTGAAACTGTGGCGTCACGGTTGCCGGTCCGGTGGCGCCGGTAGCCGTGGTGGTGCCGGCGGTGACGGTCAGGTTGGTCACAAAAAACTCGTCGGCGCCCACTTTGAGCACCGCCTTCTGATTGTTGAGCGTGGCGATGCGCGGCGACGACAACACGGAGACGCTACCTTGGGTTTCAAGGAAATTCAGAAGCGTTGCAAAATTGGCAGTCTGGAAAGCCAGACCGATAAAACCCTTGCCCAGTGCCGCTGCGGCAATCGAGCCCAATTGCCCCGGTCTTACGGAAAGCGTCGCGGGCGCAGTGCTGCCAGCCGCCAGCGAGGTTGCCGTGCCAATAATCTGCGCCGTGCCTGCACCGGCCGTCAGCGTCGAACCCGGTTGGCCCACACCAAGACCGGTAAAACTGTTCTGCCCGCTCTTGAAGGCACCCCAGTTAACGCCTGCCTGAAAATCCTCGGACAGCGTCACATCGATGATCTTTGCCTCGAGCATGACCTGCCGCTCGGCAACCAGTTGGGTAGCCTTGAGGTATTTCTCGACACTGCTCAGCTCAGTCGGCAGTGCGCGCACCAGCACCACCCCGGACGACGGATTGACGACTACGCTACGACCTCCGGCGTTACCGACCAAGGTCCCCAACGCGCGATTCAGGTCGCCCCAGAAATCGCTGTCGGTGGTCATGCTGACGCGACTGGTATCGCTGCTACGCCCACCTGCCGCCGCCGCAGGGGCTCCAGCAGCCGGCGTCGCGGTTGGTGTTGGTGTTGCTCCCGTCGTGCCGCTGGTGCTTGTCGAACTGCCAGTAACCCGCAGATCACTGCTGCCCTGACGCCGGCTGGCCAAGTAGTTGATCTGAAAAACACGAGTCTTCATCGTGTTGGGCTCGATGAAAATGCGTTTGCCCTGAATGCGGTACTCGTACCCGTAGAGTTCGCGGATGGTATCCAGCGCCTCCGTCACGGTCACGTCCTTGAGATTCACTGTGATGCTGCCGCTGACATCGGGGGGCAGCAACATGCTGTAGCGGGTACCCGACACCAGTGCCATGAAGACCTGTGTGGCCTGGGCATTGACCACCGAGAGATCGAAGCGCGGCTCCGCCAGCGCGGCATCGGCCGCAGCCTGCGGCGCCAGCGGCGGCATCAGCGACTTGTCGGTAACGTCGGCAGGCGGTCCTTTTCGCTCCGTCGCGGATTTCAGCAACACATCGTTGATCTGGCCCAGTACGTCGTTACCTGCGCGCTGCGGCGCTGCGCAGCCGGCCACTGCACCTGCCAGAAGCAGCACTATCCAGCGCGCATGGATTGCGTATCTCATTTTTCGGTGGTTCCCGTTGTTCGCCGTTTTGCTGCAGTCGCCTTCTTTACCGGCACTTTTTCAATGTCGGGCGTCACCTTCATCACTTCACGCCCGCCCTCCCCCAGTAAAACCACTTCACTTTCGCTGATCTTGAGTACCCGCTTGTCGCCCAGCTTCCCGCCCACTTCGACATACTGGCCGTTGATCACCGCGGCCGACTTCCCCTTGGGCCGCACGATCACTGTCTGCACGCCGCTTTCCGCGGGCGCCGCAATGCCCCCGGCCGACTCTTGCGTCATCAAAGCTCCGGCGGGGCGGGTGGGGTCCGCTACCTGCGCAACAGCCGGGCCGATCCCGACAAAACCCGCCAGCAGCATCGGAAGCAGCCCGTGGCGCATCATACAACCAACCAGTTTCGGTCGAGACTCAAGGTGTAGACCCGCAGCACCATGACGTTGCGCGGGTACTTCTCCACGGTGAGACTGACGCTGTTCCACATCACGCGTTGCGGCATGTGCTCAAGCTCCGCCAGATAATTCAGCAAATCATTGTAACTGCCGGCCAGTCGGATCTCGATGCCGTGCTGGTAGATACCATCGGCTGTCGCCGCCGTCTGGGTGGCGCCTCCGGCAGGAAGCTTCTCTGCGACTGCCGGAGCACCGACCAGCGTCACCGGCAGTGTTTTCAGGCCGAGTATCTCAATGGCCCGGTGCTTTGAAAGGAGCCCTTCCAGAAACGCTTGCATCCGCGCCGGCGGCACCATGCCGGCTTCGAATCGAGCGAGGCGTTCGCCGACCAGCGCCAGTTCCTGCTTCGCCTTGGCCAGTCGCTGCCGATTGCCGGCGTCGGGGTCCGAATTCTG
>JAPLRA010000423.1 GCA_026399445.1 Sulfuritalea sp. | reverse complement strand
CTCACGTCTTCAAACTGTCTGGCTTGGGTTCCTATTGACTTGGTGTATTGGTTCGGAAGGTTTGACGCGCCGATGACAGAGCCTGCGCTCAATGGGCCATCAGTTGGCAGTCATCCTGCTCCAGAATTTCCAGAGAACCGTGGAAATGACTGCCCCGGAGGCGACATCGACCATCCAGTCGCTCAGGGCTGCTGTGCGGTAGGACCAGAAGCTCTGCACGTACTCATCTGTGGCTCCCATCATCGCAATGGTGATGACGGCGCATATCGCACGTCGCGACGCACTTCCCCGGCTTCCTAAAAAGATGAGCGCACTCAGGATCGCGTAAGCGGCTGAGTGCAATACCAGCCCCGAGGCGTATTGCCCCAGGTTGTGGCGTGCCCCCGGAATCGAGCCGATGATCACAATCGCGAGAAACAGCGTCATCGCGCTGCCATAGCACGAATGCTGGAATCTGGAATCGAGCAGGATTGTGGCGGCTCTTGGCTTGTTGGTCATGGTGGAATGGTATCGGTATCAGAGACCGTCGTTGACTCGACTTCTTGCTGTTGCTGCACCGCCTCTTCCATGCTGACAGTGTTGACGACAAGCTCAAAGTGCTCCAGGATTTCAGGCTCCTGGCGCTCGATGAAGGATTTGACCGCTTCGAAGACGCCAGCACGCAGGCCGGCTTCATGGGTGCCGCCGGCCACGGTGGGAATCAGGTTGACGTAGGACTCTGACGCCACCGCATCGACGTGCCAGCCCAGAGCCCAGGCGGCACCTTCGCCGGGGGCGAAGTCGGCATGATCGGCGTCGGCGTACTTTTCGGCGGCATAAAGCGGCGCTACGGCTTCAGCATTGCCCGCAAGCTCAGCCAGATAACCGGCGAGGCCGGTGGGATAACTCCAGGTCTTGCTGCTGACGCTGCCATCGGCCTGCTCGATATCGAGGTGCACCTTGACGCCGGGCAGCAGCACAGCCTTGGAGCGCAGCAGGCGCTCCAGCTCGGCCGGCGGTACTTTCGGTGCGTCGAAGTATTTCGGATCGGGCCAGACGCGCACCCGGGTGCCGCTCTGGCGGCCGCAGGTGCCGGTTTCGGTCAAAGGACCGACGATTTCGCCACCGCCCGAGAACTCGATGGCCCAGACCTTTCCTTCACGTCGTACTTCAACCGAAACGCGGGTGGACAGCGCATTGGTGACGGCTACGCCGACGCCATGAAGGCCGCCGGAAAAGGCATAGGCGGAATTGCCGGTGCTTTTGTCGAACTTGCCGCCGGCATGCAGGCGGGTGAAAGCCAATACCACGACCGGGACCTTCTCGTCCGGATGCAGTCCGACCGGAATGCCTCGGCCATCATCGGTCACCGTGATCGATCCATCCAGATGCAGCAGGACGTGGAGGTGCTTTGCATGCCCTCCCAGTGCTTCGTCGGCGGAGTTGTCGATGACTTCCTGAATGATGTGGGCCGGAGAATCGGTGCGGGTGTACATGCCGGGGCGCTCGCGCACCGGCTCCAGGCCCTTGAGGACGCGGAAGGATGATGCGTCGTAGGTGGGGGTGACAGCCATATTGGAGGTTGATCCTAAGTTCTTTCGACGCAAAGGCGCAAAGACGCAAAGAAAACCAACGGCGAATTCTGTTCTTGAATTCCTTTGCGCCTTTGCGTCTTTGCGTCCATCTGCATTTTAGAAGCGTGCGTCGGCGAGGCAGTCGATCAGTCCCGTGCGCCAGTCGGGCAGGGTCAGGTCGAAGTCGCGGCGGAAGCGTGAGCAGTCAAGCCGCGAGTTGGCAGGTCGCGGCGCGGGCAGCGGAAAGTCGGCGCTGGCGATACGGCGAACCACGGGTACTTTGTCCATCAGGCCGGCGCGCTGGGCTTCGGTAAATATCGCTTCGGCATAGCCATGCCAACTCGTCTCGCCGGCGGCGGCGAGATGGTACAGACCTGTGGGCACATCGCGACGGGCGAGGATCAGCCCCGTGACGTCCGCCAGATGTCGGGTCCAGGTGGGCGCCCCGACCTGGTCGCCCACGACGCGCAGTTCATCGCCCGTCTCGCAACTGCGGCGGCCCAGTCGCAGCATGGTTTTCATGAAATTGGCGCCATGCAGGCCATAGACCCAGCTGGTGCGAAGAATCAGGTGGCGGGCTCCCGTGGCGGCGATGGCAAGTTCGCCGCCGAACTTGCTGCGGCCATACGCGGACAGGGGCGCAGGGGTGTCGTCTTCCGTGTAGGGTGCGGACTTGCTGCCGTCGAAAACGTAGTCGGTCGAAAAATGGATCAGCAACGCGTCCAGGCGCTTCGCTTCCTCGGCGAGGATGCCGGGGGCCACGGCATTGATCGCTTCGGCCGCCCCCGGTTCCGCTTCGGCCTTGTCCACTGCGGTGTAGGCGGCGGCGTTGACGATCACTGCCGGAGCCATGGCACGCACCGCCGTACGCAGGGCGTCGGCTTGGGCGAGGTCGAGCTGGCGCCGGTCGCAGGCGACTACCTCGCCGAGGCAGGCCAGCGAGCGCTTCAATTCACGCCCGAGCTGGCCGCCGCAACCGGTGACCAGAATCTTCATGCGAAGGTTTCGGCTTCGACCAGCGGCTTGCCGGTCTTGTCCTTGGCGGCCAGCAGCGGCTCGCCGGTCAGCGGCCAGGGAATCGCCAGTTGCGCATCGTTCCACAGCAGTGTGCGTTCATGCGCCGGGCTCCAGTAGTCGGTCGTCTTGTAAAGAAACTCGGCCGATTCCGACGTGACGCAAAAGCCGTGGGCAAAGCCGGGCGGAATCCAGGCCATGCGTTTGTCCTCGGCGGACAGGGTGAATCCGACCCACTGGCCGAAGGTCGGCGAGGAGCGGCGCAGATCCACGGCCACGTCGTAGACCGCGCCGGCAGTCACCCGGATCAGTTTTCCCTGGGCGTGCTCGATCTGGTAGTGCAGGCCGCGCACCACATTTCTCTGCGACTTCGAGTGGTTGTCCTGCACGAAGTCGGCGTCGATGCCGAGTTCGGCAAAGGTCCGCTTGTTCCAGCTTTCGTAGAAGTAGCCGCGGTCGTCGCCGAATACTTTCGGTTCCAGCAGGAGCACCTCCGGGATTGCTGTGGCAATGCTTTTCATCCCTACGCCCCGTGTATCAGCAAGTTCTTCAGATATTGACCATACTGGCTCTTGGCCAGAGGCTCAGCCAGCTTTGCCAGTTGAGCGTCATCGATCCATTTCTGTCGCCAGGCCACTTCCTCCGGGCAGGCGACCTTGAGGCCCTGGCGTTTTTCGATGACCTCGATGAACTGGCCGGCTTCCAGGAGTGACTCATGGGTTCCGGTGTCGAGCCAGGCCATGCCGCGGCCCATGATTTCGACCTTGAGCTGGCCTCGTTCGAGATAGATGCGGTTGAGGTCGGTGATCTCCAGTTCGCCGCGCGCCGAGGGCTTGAGACCGGCCGCGATGTCGCAGACCTGATTGTCATAGAAGTACAGACCGGTCACGGCATAGCGCGACTTGGGCGTGGCGGGCTTTTCCTCGATGCTGATGGCGCTGCCTGCGGCGTTGAACTCGACCACGCCGTAGCGCTCCGGATCGCTGACTGCATAGGCGAACACCGTGGCGCCGGTGCCGGACTTTACCGCGCGTTGCATCTGGGTCGGGAGTTCATTGCCGTAGAACAGGTTGTCGCCCAGTATCAGCGCCGAGGGGTGATCGCCGACGAACTCGCGGCCGATGATGAAGGCCTGCGCCAGGCCGTCGGGACTGGGCTGCACTGCATACGTGATCCGGATTCCCCATTGCGAGCCGTCACCCAGCAGCTGCTCGAAACGCGGCGTACCCAGCAGCTGCTCGAAGCGCGGGGTGTCCTGCGGCGTCGAGATGACCAGGATCTCCCGGATGCCCGCCAGCATCAGCGTGGCCAGCGGGTAGTAGATCATCGGCTTGTCGTAGATCGGCAGCAGTTGCTTGGAAACAGCCAGGGTTACCGGATGCAGCCGGGTGCCGGAGCCGCCGGCGAGAATGATGCCTCTGGTGGTCGGTTGAGGCATGCGCGATCTCCGTAGTTGCGTTCCATCCACTGCCGGTATTCGCCGGAGACGACATGCGCCACCCAGGCTGAATTGTCCAGGTACCAGCGCACGGTCTTGGCGAGACCGGATTCGAAAGTTTCCCGTGGCGTCCAGCCCAGTTCGCGTTCGATCTTCGTGGCGTCGATGGCGTAGCGTTTGTCGTGGCCCGGCCGGTCGGCCACGGTGATTTTCTGTTCGCGGTAGCTGCGGCCATCGTGCCGTGGCTTCAATTCGTCGAGCAGCGCGCACAGCGTATCGACCACGTCGAGGTTGGTTTTCTCGTTGTGGCCGCCGATGTTGTAGGTCTCGCCCGCGATGCCGCGTTCGAACACCAGGCGCAGGGCGCGTG
>JAPLRA010000253.1 GCA_026399445.1 Sulfuritalea sp. | reverse complement strand
TCGTTGATTTCCAGGCGGGTCAAGGTCGATGTGCCCATTGTCGGCAATCTGCCGGATGTCCTCGGCGAATTGCAGAAGCTTCTCGAAGCCTCGGCTGGCGTGCCTGATCCGAAGGCGCTGGCCGCTTGGTGGAAGCAGATCGATGAATGGCGTGGCAAGAAGTCGCTCAAGTACAAGCAGGGCAAGGAAGTCATCATGCCCCAGTACGTGGTGGAGAAGCTCTACGAGGTCACGGGTGGAGATGCCTTCATTACCTCTGACGTGGGTCAGCATCAGATGTGGGCGGCTCAATATTACAAGTTCGACAAACCTCGCCGCTGGATCAATTCCGGCGGTCTTGGCACGATGGGCGTTGGCTTGCCCTATGCGATGGGCGTGCGCTTCGCAAATCCGAAAGCTACGGTGGCCTGTGTGACCGGTGAGGGATCGATTCAGATGAATATTCAGGAGTTGTCGACAGCCAAGCAGTTTCGGCTGCCGATCAAGATCATCAATCTCAACAACCGCTATCTCGGCATGGTGCGGCAGTGGCAGCAGATGTTCCATGGCAATCGCTACGCCGAGTCCTACGTCGATGCCTTGCCCGATTTCGTCAAACTGGCCGAAGCCTACGGCCATGTGGGAATGAAGATCGAGCGTCCCGCTGATGTTGAACCGGCCCTGCGCGAGGCGTTCACCAAACACAAGAACGACTTGGTCTTCATGGATTTCCTGACTGACTGCCCGTGCCTTCAACATCGAGTCACTGACAGTGGCACCGACGGAAGACGCGTCCCTTTCCCGCATGACCATCGTCAGCACCGGATCGGATGATGTTATCGAGCAGATCACCAAGCAGCTCAACAAGCTCATAGACGTCGTCAAGGTGGTGGATTTGTCCGAAGCTGCGCATATCGAGCGCGAGTTGATGCTGGTCAAGGTGCGCGCCGCCGGCAAGGATCGTGAGGAGATGAAGCGGATTGCCGATATTTTTCGCGGCCGCATCATCGATGTCACCGATTCGACGTACGTCATGGAACTGACGGGCAACGGTTCGAAGCTTGATGCCTTTCTCGAAGCCATTGACCGCTCGCTGATCCTTGAAACCGTTCGTACCGGCGTATCCGGCATCGGGCGCGGCGATCGAATTCTTAAAGTCTGAACTCTGAAACAAAGGAAAACCAATGAAAGTTTATTACGACAAGGATGCCGACCTTTCCCTCATCAAAGGCAAGAAAGTCACTATCGTCGGCTACGGTTCGCAAGGCCATGCTCATGCACAGAACCTCAATGATTCCGGCGTCAAAGTGACAGTCGGCTTGCGCAAGGGGGGGGCTTCCTGGAGCAAGGCCAAGAAGGCCGGCCTCAAGGTCGAGGAAGTCGCCAAGGCGGTGAAAGACGCGGACGTCGTAATGTTGCTGATGCCCGACGAGACTATCCCTTCCGTTTATTACGGTGAGGTCGAGGCAAACATGAAGAAGGGCGCTGCGCTGGCCTTCGCCCATGGCTTCAATGTGCATTACAACCAAGTGGTTCCTCGCACCGACGTTGATGTGATCATGATCGCGCCGAAGGGGCCTGGCCATACCGTGCGTTCCGAGTACGTGCGCGGTGGTGGCGTTCCTTCGCTGATCGCCGTTCATCAGGATAAATCGGGCAAAGCCAAGGATATCGCGTTGTCCTACGCTGCCGCCAACGGCGGAACCAAGGGCGGCGTGATCGAGACCAACTTCCGCGAGGAAACCGAGACCGACTTGTTCGGCGAGCAGGCGGTGCTGTGCGG
>JAPLRA010000382.1 GCA_026399445.1 Sulfuritalea sp. | reverse complement strand
TCAGCCGCTAACGCGGCTTCCGGTTAATACACTGCTGCCCCCTTGGGGCGGCCCGGCGGAGGTAGCGTGAACGCCCCCGCGATCCGCATGCAGGGCCTGAGAAAGAACTTCGGCGTCAGCGAAATCATTCGCGGCGTCGATCTCGACATCCATCGCGGCGAGCGCCACGCGATCATCGGCCCCAACGGCGCCGGCAAGTCCACGCTGTTCCACCTGATCAGCGCGCGCCTGCCGGTGTCCTCCGGCGTCATCGAACTCAAGGGCGAGAATGTGATCGGTCTGAAGCCCTTCGAGATCAACCGCAAGGGCCTGTCGCGCAGTTTCCAGATCACCAACATCTTCCATAACCTCTCGGTGTTCGAGAACCTGCGCTGCGCCGTGCTGTGGTCGCTGGGCTACCGCTACTCGTTCTGGCATCGCCTGGCCGGGCTCAAGGATGCCCGCCTGCGCGCCGAGGCGGTGATGGAAGACATCGGCCTCGAACGCCGCCGCGACACGCCGGCCGGCATCCTCTCCTACGCGGAGCAACGCGCGCTGGAAATCGGCATCACCATCGCCAGCGGCGCCGACGTGATCCTGCTCGACGAACCGACGGCCGGCATGAGCAACACCGAAACCGAAGAAGCCGTGGCCCTGATCCGCCGTGTCACCGAGGGCAAGACGCTGGTCATGGTCGAGCACGACATGGGCGTGGTGTTCGGCCTGGCCGACCGCATCTCGGTGCTGGTCTATGGCCAGGTCATCGCCACCGACGCACCGGCGGCGATCCGCTGCAATGCCGCCGTGCAGGAAGCCTATCTCGGGACCAGCCTGAATCATGACTAAGCCCATGCTCGAAGTTGCCGACCTCCACGCCTACTACGGCAAGAGCCACGTCCTGCATGGTGTGAACCTGTACGTCAATGCCGGCGAAATCGTCTGCCTGCTGGGCAGGAACGGCGTCGGTCGCTCGACCACGGCCAAGGCGGTGATGGGCCAGGTCGTCGCCCGCGGCCAGGTGCGCTTCAAGGGCCGTGACATCCTCGGCATGAAGGCCTACGAAATCGCCCGCCTCGGCATCGGCCTGGTACCCGAAGACCGCTCGATCTTTCAGACCTGACCGTCAGGCAGAACCTGATGCTTGGGGTCAAGGACGCCAAGGCCCATGCGCGTGGCGAAGGCCGCTGGCACATCGACGACATGTACGCCCTCTTCCCCCGCCTCAGGGAGCGCGAGAACACGCCAGGCGGCGTGCTCTCCGGCGGCGAGCAGCAGATGCTGACCTTGTGCCGCACGCTGATGGGCGACCCCGACCTGATCATGATCGACGAGCCGACCGAAGGTCTCGCACCGAAGATCGTCGAACTGGTCGGAGAATTTCTCCAGGAAATTCGCAAGCGCGGCGTCTCGATCCTGCTGATCGAACAGAAGCTGGCGATCGCGCTCGACATCTCGGAGCGGCTCTACCTCATGGGCCACGGCCGCATCGTTTTCGAAGGCACGCCGGCCGACCTCAAGAACAACGACGCCATCCGCAAGGAATGGCTGGAAGTATGAAAATGACAAAACGCAATTCTTCGACGCAAAGGCGCAAAGACGCAAAGGAAATCCAAAGCAAAATTGCTCTTTGTCTTTTCGCCTTTCCTTTGCGTCTTTGCGCCTTTGCGTC
>JAPLRA010000072.1:5588-21973 GCA_026399445.1 Sulfuritalea sp. | reverse complement strand
GACCCTGTACCCGCCGCTGTCGATTCAAATGGGCATGGGCATGGACATGGCCATCTTTGCGGTGCACATCCTCGGCATGTCTTCGATCATGGGATCGATCAACATCATCACCACGATCCTCAACATGCGCACCCCCGGCATGACGCTGATGAAGATGCCATTGTTCTGCTGGACCTGGCTGGTGACAGCCTTCCTGCTGATCGCCTCGATGCCGATTCTGGCCGGCGCGGTGACAATGCTGCTGACAGACCGCCATTTCGGCACCAGTTTCTTCAATGCGGCTGGCGGCGGTGATCCGGTGCTGTTCCAGCACATTTTCTGGTTCTTCGGTCATCCCGAGGTTTACATCATCGCCTTGCCGGCCTTCGGCGTGGTGTCCCACGTGATTCCGGCATTTTCGCGCAAGCGTCTGTTCGGCTATACGTCGATGGTGTATGCGATTGCCGCGATCGGCCTGATTTCCTTCTTCGTCTGGGCGCATCACATGTACGTGACGGGCATCCCGCTGACTGGCCAGCTTTACTTCATGTACGCCACGATGCTGATTGCGATTCCGACCGGGGTCAAGGTCTTCAACTGGGTAACCACGATGTGGCGCGGTTCGCTGAGTTTCGAGACACCGATGCTGTTTGCGCTCGGGTTCCTTGTCTTGTTTACCATTGGCGGACTGACCGGCCTGGTGCTGGCAATGACCGCGGTGGACATCCAACTGCAGGATACCTATTACGTCGTCGCCCACTTCCACTACGTGATGGTCGCCGGGGCGCTCTTCTCCGCCTACGCCGGCCTCTACTTCTGGCTACCGAAATGGACCGGCCACATGTATGACGAGGGTCTGGGCAAGCTGCATTTCTGGCTGTCGATGATTTTCTTCAACATCGCCTTCTTCCCGCAGCACTTCCTCGGACTGGCTGGCATGCCGCGACGGATTCCCGACTATGCGCAGCAGTTCGCCGACTTCAACATGATCTCCTCGCTGGGTTCCTTCGGGTTCGGTTTCAGCCAGTTGCTGGTGCTGGTGGTGGTATTCAAGGCGATGAAGGGCGGTGTCAAGGCGGAAGCCAAGCCATGGGACGGAGCGCACGGACTGGAATGGACCGTGCCCTCGCCGGCACCACACCATACTTTTGAAGACCCGCCGGCATTTGATCCGAACGAGGCGCACGGGTGAGCAGTGATACGTCGCGCGAGCAGGGTAACCGTCGCATCGCGATCGGCCTTGCCTTGTTCGCCGCGGCAGTTTTTTTGAGCGTGATGATCCGCCAGTGGATGTCCAACACGTGAATCCGGAACTTGGCCTGATCGGCGCGACGGGTCCCCGCTCGTCGCCGCGGCCAGCCAGCAACCGGCGCCTTGTCGCGGGTTTGCTCGCGGTCGTGATCGGCAGCCTGCTCTTTGTGTCGGTCCAGCCCCGCCTGTACAAGGCGTTTTGCGAATGGACCGGTCTCTACGATATCGACCGCGCGGAGCGGGTCGCCACGTCGGCCATACCGGGCCGACCGGTGACGCTCGAGTTCGATGCCAACAGTCACGACAACGGCCTTCGTTTTCGTCCCGAGATCACCAGTCTTGCGGCGAAGACAGGCGAGATTGTGCACGTGACCTATCGGGTCGAGAACACCCGCGACACCACCGTGATCGGTCAGGCGGTGCCGAGCTACGGCCCGCAACATGCAGGCGGCTACGTGAAGAAGCTGGATTGCTTTTGTTTCAAGCAGCAAACCTTTGCGCCGCACGAGGTGCGCGACATGCCCGTGGTTTTCGTACTGGACAAGAAATTGCCGGATGACGTCAACACGGTCACGCTTTCCTATACATTTTTCGAAGTGCCTGCGGGTAGCGTTACCTCTGCGGCAACGGCCGAGGGAAGCCGGAAGTGATCGATGCCGACGCCAAATCCACCGCCTTCGAAAGGCAGACTCTTGCGCACCATTCGTACCGTGGCCTGGGGTCTGCTGGGAGTGCGCGGGCACAAACCGGACGGGGAGGACACACCGTCCTTGTCGCCGTTGCAGATTTTGATCACGGCGCTGGTCTTCATGCTGGTCTTTGTGCTGACGCTGGTCACCGTGGCCGTCAGCATCAGTCGTCATTAGCTTGACGCATGAACACGCAAGATAGAAGAGCAATAACGACACTATGATTTCAAGGAGGTCAACATGAGTCACCCTGCATCCGCAAACCGCTATTTCGTTCCCGCGCCTTCACATTGGCCGCTGGTCGGCTCGCTGGCACTACTTTTGTTGGCAAGCGGCGCTGTGCTGACAATGAATTCGATTGCCAACGGCGGCTTCGTGTTGATGGGCGGGTTTGCCGTCCTGGCGGTGATGCTGTTCGGCTGGTTTGGCCGCGTCATCGGAGAATCCGAGAGCGGAAGCTACAACCCGCAGGTGGACCGTTCCTTCCGCTGGGCCATGGCCTGGTTCATTTTTTCGGAAGTCATGTTCTTCGCGGCATTTTTTGGCGCCCTGTTCTATGTCCGCGTGCTGTCCGTTCCGGATATCGCCAGCGCCGATCAGGCGGCACTATGGGATGGTTTCAAGGGACAGTGGCCAACGGCCGGACCTGCGGCCAAGGATCTATTTACCCCGATGCATGCATGGGGGATTCCGGCGATCAACACACTGCTGCTGCTCAGTTCCGGCGTCACGGTGACCTGGGCGCACTGGGGATTGATCGCGAACAAGCGGCAGCAACTGATCATCGGACTGGCCTTGACGATTGCGCTCGGCCTGCTGTTTATCAGCCTGCAGGCCTACGAATACGCTGAAGCCTATAGCCACTTGAATCTCAAGATGACCACCGGCGTCTACGGCTCGACGTTCTACATGCTGACCGGTTTTCACGGCTTTCACGTGACGCTTGGCGCGACGATGCTGATCGTGATTCTGATGCGAACGATGAAGGGGCATTTCACCGCGGAGCGCCACTTCGCCTTTGAGGCGGTGGCGTGGTACTGGCACTTTGTGGACGTCGTCTGGCTTGGTCTGTTCGTCGTCGTCTATTGGCTTTAACTGCTCGAGGGCGTGCTGTGTCGGGCTGTCTCAAAGCCGGTCGCCGATCCAGCCAAACCAGTGCGCGGCCATCAAGAGCAGAAACAGGACCAGGGAAAGACCCACTCGCAGGGACAGCGCCTTGACCGCACGGGTCTTGTTTTGTCCCTGATCGCGATAGACAAACACCAGCGCGCTGCCGAGGCTGGCGATAATGGCGATCAGCATCAGAACTACTATGATGCGCATGGAACTCCCTCCTGAAAGAGCGCAGTCTACCGGACTCGCGTTTCGCGCACGACCCCAACCCGGATTCTCCGTTCTGCCGATGTCGATTTCCTCACTGAAGAGCGGCGCGCTGCGCTGGCTGCTGGTCATTGTGCTGATTCTGGTCTGCCTCGGCATGGCGCGCCTGCAACTCTGGCGCGCGGAGACCCGTGGCGAGCGCTTTGAGCGCGAGCAGGCCGCCCTGATGTCGACACCGATCAGTTTGTCGGCGCAGCTTCGCGACCGCGAAAAACTGCTCGACCGCGCGGCGACGGCACGTGGCCACTGGCTTCCCGCGGATACCCTGTTCCTCGACAACAAGATCCATCGCAGCCACCCCGGCTACCATGTCCTCACGCCATTGCAGTTGTCCGGCAGCAAATCCGTGGTGCTGGTCAATCGCGGCTGGGTCGCGTCACCGCGCCTGCGTTCCGATCTTCCGTCGGTTTCATCGCCGCCGGGCGAGATCGAGATCTCGGGCGTAACCCGCAGCTATGAAACCAGGACATTCGAGTTGCAGCAAACTCCGCCGCAAGGGAAGGTCTGGCAACATGTGCGTGAAGTGGAGTACCGTCAGATCAGCGGTCTGGACGCGCTGCCGGTAATTCTGCTGCAAACCGGCGCGGACGGCGATGGGCTGATACGTGACTGGGGAACACCGGAAAATCCTGCGGCAAAACACTACGGCTATGCGGTGATGTGGCTGGTTTTTGCCCTTATGGCTGCGGCCTATGGCCTCCTTGCGTGGCGAAAGAAATGACAATCGACAGAAACACGGACAACGCGAGCGACGGCAACCCCGGTGGGGAGGCGGCCGCCGCTTCCGGTCAGCGCAAGGGCCGGTTGATCATCCTGGCAATCGTCGCCATTGGGATATTGCCGCTGCTTGCCGCGTTGTACTTCCGCTATGTCTCGCCGCCGGAAGTCAAGGCGACGGTAGGGCAGCCGCTCGACCCGGCGCCGCTGCCGTTCGCGCTCTTGCAGCGGGCGGATGGCGTGGCGATGGAGCATCCTGAAGTCAGCGGCAAATGGATGGTGATTTTCGCGGCGCCCGGCGGCTGCGACGAGCGGTGTCAGCACGCCCTCTACCTGACTCGGCAGGCGCGCACTGCACAGGGACGCAACGTTGCGCGTATAGACCGGTATTGGTTGGTCACGGATGCGATCACACCGGCGGCGAGCCTGATGGCGGCGCACCCCGACCTGGTTTTGATCAAGGCGACGGATGTGAAAGTACTGCAACTTCTCGGCGGAGGCGATGGCCGTCACATCAATCTGGTCGACAGACGTGGCCTGCTGGTTTTCCGCTACGCCGATGACCCCGAACCGAAAGCCTTTATCCGGGAACTCGGCAAGCTGATCAAGTTCTGACTTGGAGAGCGGCAGCAGGACGCGTGATAAACTCGCTCCCCTGTTCCGGCTTCAAGCATTCATCTCTCAAGCGTGAAATCCACTACCCTTAAACTGCAAAGCAGTTCCCATCGCCTGCGCCAGTATTTCCAGCTGGCGAAACCGCGCGTAGTGTCGCTGATCGTGTTCTGTGCGGTGATCGGCATGTTCCTTGCCGTTCCGGGCATGGTGCCGTGGCGCATATTGCTGGCCGGTACCGCCGGCATTGCATTGGTAGCGGGTGCCGCGGCGGCCGCGAATTGCCTGATCGAACAAAAGATCGACGCCTTGATGGCGCGCACGCGCGGTCGTCCCCTGCCGCAAGGCGAAGTCAATTCGATCGAAACGCTGGTGTTCTCGGGGCTGATCGGCGGCGCCGGACTGTTCATGCTCTATGTCTGGGTGAACCCCTTCACCATGTGGCTGACCTTCGCCACCTTTGTCGGCTACGCGGTGATCTACACCATTTTTCTGAAGCCCAATACCTCGCAGAACATTGTCATCGGCGGAGCGTCCGGCGCGATGCCTCCGGTGCTCGGTTGGGCTGCGGTAACGGGCGATGCACCGGGCGAAGCCTGGCTGCTGTTTCTCATCATCTTCGTGTGGACGCCGCCGCATTTCTGGTCGCTGGCGCTGTATCGCACCAAGGAATACGCCGCGGCCGGGCTGCCGATGCTGCCGGTAACCCACGGCGCCGAATACACCCGCCGCCATGTCTTCCTTTATACCGTCGGCCTGACCCTGGTAACGCTGGTACCTTATGCGATCGGTATGTGCGGCTGGTTCTACCTGACGTCGGCCGTATTGCTGGACATCATGTTCCTTGGCTACGCGTGGCTGATCTGGCGCGACTATTCGGATGCCGTGGCGCGCATCACCTTCCGCTGGTCGATTCTCTACCTCGCGCTGCTCTTTGCGGCACTGTTGATCGATCACTACATCCCGGTTTGATGCGTCGAATTCTGCTGCTGCTTGTCGCGTCGCTGCTCACTGCCTGCAGCCCGCCGGCCAGGTTCAACGCCACCGATCTTTCCGGTATCGATTGGGGCAAAGATTTCGCCCTCACCGACCATAACGGCACGCCGCGGCGCCTGGCAGATTTCAAGGGGCGTGCGGTGTTGATGTTTTTTGGCTACACGCAGTGCCCCGACGTCTGCCCGACGACCATGAGCAACATGCGTGAATTGATGGCCAGGCTGGGGCCGGAAGCCGAGCGCGTGCAGGTGCTGTTCGTCACCGTGGATCCCGAGCGTGATACGCCGCAACTCCTGGCGCAGTATGTGCCGGCTTTCCACCCCTCCTTTCTGGGGCTGTATGGCGATGCCGCAGTGACGGCCGCAACGGCCAGGGAGTTCAAGATTTTCTACAACAAGCAACCGGGCAGCACTCCAGGCGCTTATACCGTGGATCACACTGCGGGCACTTACCTTTTCGATCCTCGCGGCCGTCTCAGGCTCTATGTTCGCCACGGCGAAACGCCGGAGCGAATGGCGCAGGATATCAAGCGCCTGTTGGCGGGCGAGTAAAGGGCGGCAGGAAAAACAACGGGCAGCCTCTTTATCGAGGCTGCCCGTTTTCGATCCGACGGAATCGTCGCTTTGCGCGCCGGGAATTCCGCTTCGCGGGCCGGCGTCAGGCCGCCAGCTTGCCCTTCATTTTCTGCATGGCCTTGACTTCGATCTGGCGGATACGCTCGGCCGACACACCGTATTCGGCCGCCAGTTCATGCAGCGTTGCGGCTTCTTCACCATCCGCGACCAGCCAGCGTCGCTGGACGATGGCGCGGCTGCGCTCGTCAAGACTCGCCAGCGCCGAACTCAGGCCTTCATCCTGCATCCGGTCGTATTCCTTGCGCTCAAGCACCGCCAATGGCTCAACGCTACGATCCGCCGCCAGGTAGGCAATGGGAGCGTAGCTTTCCTCTTCGCTGTCCGATAGGGGCTCCAGCGACACATCGGCACCGGTCAGGCGAGTTTCCATCTCGACAACTTCTTCCGGCTTGACGCCGAGTCGCTTCGCTACGGCCTTGACTTCTTCGGCACCCAGCGTGTTGAAGCCCTGAGGGGAGTCTGCGTCCTGAGCCAGTGCCGCCTTGATGCTGCGCAGATTGAAGAACAGTTTGCGCTGGGCTTTTGTGGTGGCGATCTTGACCAGGCGCCAGTTCTTCAGGATGTATTCGTGAATCTCGGCCTTGATCCAGTGCATGGCGAACGACACCAGCCGAACGCCACGATCGGGATCAAAGCGCTTGACGGCCTTCATCAGGCCGATATTGCCCTCTTGAATCAGATCGGCATGAGGCAGGCCATAACCCAAGTACCCGCGCGCAATGGAGATTACCAAGCGCAAATGTGATGTCACCAATTGACGTGCGGCATCCAGATCTTCCTGTTCGCGGAAGCGACGGGCAAGCGACTGCTCCTCGGCCTCGCTCAGCATCGGTACGCGATTCGCGGCGGAAATGAACGCCTCAATGCTGCCGCTGCCGGCGAGCATCGGGAAATGATCAAGAGACACGGTATGACTCACGGTACGACCTCCTTGAAGGCAATATTAGCACTCTTGAACTAAGAGTGCCAATTGCCGCGAAAGTTCCCGATCAATTTTGTCGGGAATTGCCGGTACGGGCACAAAAAGCGCCCGCCGGTACTGTCGTTTGAAGCCGGAAGTCGGTATTGCGCTGAACGACTACGCAAGGCGCTCGTGCACGCCTCAGACTTTCGGCGGCGCCCCTTGGGGACGCTTAGGCTTCTTGAAGAAGCGCTTTGCAGGCTTGGCTCCGGGTGTCGAATCCTGTCGCCGTGGTTGTTCTGGGCGTCGCCCCTGCCCCTGTCCCGGATTCTGACGTCGTCCCGGTTCCTGCTGTGCTCCCGCCGGCCCTTGAATACGGTTGCCCGGTGCCAGACCCCAGATGGCATCGGTGCGCTGATGGTCCGGAATCGCCAGTAACTCCCTCAAGCGACGGCGCGGATCCGGGAGCTGTGGTTCGTTGCGTGCCGGCTCGGGCGGGGGTTGCTCGACGGGCGCGGATTCGAGGGGAGGCTGTTCGGTGGGTTGTTCTTCGTTCATAGTCATATTATCGCTCGAATAGTGCGTTTAGTGACAGCCACTGCGCTCAAGGATACCGATCTTCAGTATTGCCTCAAATGTTGCCGCAAGGAGATCATCGCACCCAGCCAGCCGAGGCCAGCGGCGAAGCCCAGCAGCATGGTCGAGTCACGTGAGTCAAGGGCCTCCAGGACGAGCGTCAGGTCATACAGCCGAATCAAATCACCGAGGGGCGCGCGCAGCCAGAGCGCCGCCGCGCCGACCAGCACCCATGCCACGATGCCGCCGCCAAGTCCGAGCAGCACCCCGTAGTACAGGAAAGGTCGTCGGATGAATCCGTCCGTGGCGCCCAGCAACTGACTGACCTCAATTTCAGCGCGATGCATGAGTGCCTGCATGCGGATGAGGCTGAAGCTGATGGCGATCAGGCCGGCGCCAAGCAGCACGCCAAGCAGTATGACGGCCGTACGGCCAAGCCTGAGCAGGGCGTCGAGTCTGCGTACCCAGGCGGAATCGAGCTGGACATGCTCGACCTTCGGCCACTGGCGAAATTCGACAGCGAGTTTTTCCATGGCTTCTGGCCGGTCATCAGTAGCGGTGACGACGAAGGCATCGGGGAACGGGTTCCCCGGCAGGACTTCGATCACGTCACGTAGCCCCGGGTTGGTCTTCATGCGCGCCAGCGTCTCCTCGCGCGGCAGGAATTGCACCTGCTTCACGCCGCCGTACTTGCCCAGGCGGGATTCGATTTCCGCTGCTGCCCGCCGTTCGGCCGTTGAGGCCATGAAAATGGAAATCTGCGGCACGGCGGACGTAGTGCCGGCCAGATGCAGCGCATTGGCGAGCAGCATCTGTCCTCCCGCCGGGAGCGAGAGGGCAACACCGATGGCCAGCAGGGACAGCAGGCTGTTGACCGGCGCGGCAGCCAGTCGGCGCAGTGCCAGCAGGGCGGCGTCCTGGTGATGGGCCAGCCAGACTTTCACGACACCAGCCTTCCGTGATCGAGCTGCAGCGGCCGCGCCCCGGGGAACAGCTCATTGGCATAGGTGGCGATCAGCAGCGTAACGCCGACATGGTGGAACTCGTGGAAGATTCGCGCCACATCCGCCGCTGTTTCGCTGTCGAGATGGGCGGTGGGTTCATCGGCCAGCAGCAGGCTCGGCCGATTCACCACGGCGCGGGCGATCGCCAGGCGCTGCTGTTCTCCACCCGAGAGCATGACCGGCAGGGCTTTCTCGCGGCTGGCAAGACCGACCTTGTCCAGCGCCGCGCGAACACGCATGGCCGCATCCTTCGGCGGAAACCCGGCGATCGACAAGGGCAGCATGACGTTGTCGAACACGCTGCGATCGAACAGCAGTTTCTGATCCTGGAACACCATGCCGATGCGCCGGCGCAGAAAAGGCAGGGCCGATCGGGCCAGTCCGCCCACATTCTGGCCGCCGACCAGCACCGCTCCGCCGGTGGGCTTTTCCACCGCGGCAATCAGCTTGAGCAAGGTCGATTTTCCCGCGCCCGAGTGGCCGCTGACAATCACCATTTCGCGTTCCGTTACCTCGAAGCTGAGATCCGACAGCGCATCGAGGCCCGGCGGGTAACGCTTGGAAACGCGGTCGAAGCGGATCATGACGAGGGACCCGGTGCAGACCCCAACAGCGCCTCGACGAACTCGTCGGCACGGAACGCCTGCAGGTCATCGATACCTTCGCCGACGCCGATGAAGCGCACCGGCTTGGGACACTGGCGGGCGATGGCGGCGAGCACGCCGCCCTTGGCCGTACCGTCGAGCTTGGTGATCACCAGCCCGGTCACGCCGATCGCCTTGTCGAAGGCCTTGACCTGCTGCACGGCGTTCTGGCCGATGTTGGCGTCGAGCACCAGCAAGACTTCGTGGGGCCCCGTGTCATGGGCCTTCTGGATCACGCGGCGTATCTTGGCGATCTCTTCCATCAGATGGAGTTGCGTCGGCAGGCGGCCCGCGGTGTCGGCCAGGACAACGTCGATCTTGCGGGCACGGGCGGCGTTGATGGCGTCGAACACCACCGCCGCCGGATCGCCGGATTCCTGGGCGATGACCATGACGCCATTTCGTTCGCCCCAGGCCGTCAGTTGCTCGCGGGCCGCGGCGCGAAAGGTGTCGCCGGCGGCCAGCAACACGCTTTTGCCCTGGCTCTGGAAGTGCTTGGCCAGCTTGCCGATGGAAGTGGTTTTGCCGGCGCCGTTGACGCCCGCAATCATGATCACGAAGGGCTGGTGGCCGCTGGCGTCGAGCGGCTGTTCAAGGGGCGCGAGCAGGGTCTGCAGGCCTTTTGTCAGCGCCGAACGCAGTTGGGCAGGGGTTTCCAGCTTATCGCGCTTGACGGTGGCCTTGAGCTCCGCCAGCAGCCAGTGCGTCGCGTCGACGCCGCAATCCGCCATCAGCAGCGTGGTTTCCAGGTCATCGAGCAGCTCGTCGTCGATCTTCGCCCGGCTGAAGAGCTCGGTCAGCGGGGTGTTGAGCGTGTCGCGGGTGCGTGAAAGACCAGCCTTGAGGCGTTCGCTCCACGACGCACGCGGCGCCGTGGTTGTGGAGGCCGGGGCGGCGGGATCGTCCTTAGTCTTCAGGAAACCAAACATGCGGGATGCGGTCACAAGCAGGAGCCGCGCTAAGATGCGCGAGTTAGGAATTTTAACAGAAGCCCTTTTAGCCCCCTCAAGAAAACCCATGAAACCATTGCTTGCCGCCTCAGTTGTTCTGGCTTTCGCCGTGTCGCCAGCGCCGACTTTTGCCAATCCGTTTGAAACAAAGCTGGCCAACGGCTTGCGCGTCATCGTCAAGGAAGACCGCCGGGCGCCGACGGCGGTGCATATGGTCTGGTACCGCGCCGGCAGCATGGACGAAAAGGACGGCACCTCGGGTGTCGCTCATGCGCTGGAGCACCTGATGTTCAAGGGCACCAAGAATCTTCGCTCGGGTGAATTCAACAAGCGGGTGGCTGAGGCCGGCGGACGCGACAACGCCTTCACCAGTCGCGACTACACGGCCTACTTCCAGATCGTGCCGAAGGCCGCCTTGCCCGAGATGATGCAGCTCGAAGCGGACCGCATGGCGAACCTGACGCTGGATGCCAAGGAGTTTGCGGCCGAGATCAAGGTGGTGATGGAGGAACGGCGGCTGCGCACTGATGACAATCCGCATGCACTGGTGCACGAAGCCCTGAATTCGCTGGTGTTCCAGGCACATCCCTACCGACGTCCGATCATCGGCTGGATGGATGATCTCGAGCACATGACCTGGCAGGATGCGCGCGAATGGTACCGGCAGTGGTATGCGCCGAACAATGCATACGTCGTCGTCGTGGGTGATGTCGATCATCGCGAAGTATTCCGTCTGGCCCAGAAGTACTACGGGCCGCACAAGCCGCACGCCTTGCCCGAACGCAAGCCGCAGAACGAACCCGAGCAGGTGGGCATCCGCCGCGTGAGCGTCAAGGCGCCGGCCAAACTGCCCTACCTGTCCATGGCGTGGAAGGCGCCCAAGCTGCGCGACGTGCAGAAGGATCGTGATCCGTATGCCCTGGACGTGCTGGCGACCGTGCTCGACGGTCATGACGCCTCGCGCTTTGCCAAAAATCTGGTGCGCGGCAGTCGCGTCGCGCAGTCGGCCGGTGCCGGCTACGACCCCACGCTGCGCGGCGAAGCGAGCTTCATTCTTGACGGGCAGCCGGCCGAAGGCAAGACCATTGCCGAACTGGAAGCCGCGCTGCGCGCCGAAATCAAGCGTGTTCAGGACGAGGGCGTGTCGGCCGAGGAACTCAACCGGGTCAAGATCCAGTCCGTCGCGGCGCAGGTCTACAAACGCGATTCGCTCATGGCACAAGCCATGGAGATTGGTGGCGCCGAGGCCGTGGGGCAGTCCTGGCGCGACATCGACACCCTGCTGGAAAAAATCAAGAGTGTGACGGCGGAAGAGGTGCAGGCCGTGGCGAAGAAGTACTTCAAGGACGACACGCTCTCCATCGCCGTGCTCGATCCGCAACCCGTCGATCAAAGCAAACCGAAGAAGCCCGCCGCGGCAGTGAGGCACTGATGCGTACCCTGATTGTTCTGCTGCTGGCGTCCCTGACGTCGACATTCGCCCTCGCCGGAGTCAGGATCGAGCACTGGATCGCGCCTTCCGGCGCAAAGGTGTATTTCGTCGAGACGCGGGTGCTGCCCATCCTCGACGTGCAGATCGATTTCCCCGCCGGCGGCGTCTACGTTCCGGCGGCCAAGGCCGGCCTCGCCGGTCTTACACAAGGCCTGCTGGAGGCTGGCGCCGGCGATCTCGATGAAGAACAGATTGCCGGGCGCCTGGTCGACATCGGCGCGCGGCTGGGCGGAGGCGCCGACAGCGATCGCGCCAGCGTCAGTCTGCGCACTCTTGCCTCAGCCATGGAGCGCGACGCCGCGCTCGGGCTGATGCGCGCCGTGTTGTCAGCGCCGACTTTCCCGCAATCGGTGCTGGAGCGCGAACGAGGACGCACCATCGCCAGCATCCGCGAAGCGGAGACTCGCCCCGATGCCATTGCCGGAAAGCGCTTCGCCGCCGCGATCTATCCTGATCATTCCTACGGCGTCAGTCCGACCGTGGACAGCGTCGGCACCATCACGCGCGAGGATCTCGTGGCATTTCACCGTCAGCACTATGGGGCGCAGGGCGCTATTGTTTCGATCATCGGCGACGTGTCGCGAGCCGAGGCCGAGGCCATCGCCCAGCGACTCACCGAAGCGCTTCCCGCAGGGGGCGGCAACCTTGTGCCGCCGGCAGTGAAGAAGCCGCTGCGTGGCACGATCAAGATTGCCCATCCGGCTGCGCAAAGCCATATCCATATCGGATTGCCGGCCATCCGGCGCAGCGACGCGGATTATTTTCCGCTGCTGGTAGGGAACTACACTCTGGGTGGCGGCGGCTTCGTTTCGCGGCTGATGAAGGAAGTTCGCGAAAAGCGCGGCTATGCCTACAGCGTGTATTCCTACTTCGCGCCGCGCAAACTCGAGGGCCCGTTCGAGATCGGGTTGCAAACCAAGCGCGAGCAGGTTCCCGATGCGCTGAAAGTGGTGGATGAAGTGCTTACCGACTACATCGCCAAAGGTCCGACGCCGAAAGAGTTGGCGGCGGCCAAGAAGAACATGGTCGATGGTCTGGCACTGCGCATGGACAGCAACGCGAAGTTGCTCGGTTATCTTTCTGCGATTGGTTTCTACGGATTGCCGCTGACCTATCTCGACGATTTTCCGGCCAAGGTGAAAGCCGTCACGGCCGAGCAGGTGAAAGCCGCGTTTGCCCGCCACGTAAAGGCCGAAAATCTTGTTACGGTCATCGTTGCTGCTGATTGAGCCTTGAGCCGCATCCGCATCACCGGTGGTGAATGGCGCAGCCGTCTGGTTCAAGTGCCAGACGCCCCTGGGTTGCGGCCGACGCCGGACAGTGTGCGTGAGACCTTGTTCAACTGGCTGGGACAGGATCTGAGCGGGCTTGCGTGCCTCGACCTGTTCGCCGGTAGCGGAATTCTCGGCTTCGAGGCGGCTTCACGTGGGGCGGACTTTGTCGCGCTGGTCGAGCATTCGCGTCCGGCATTCACGGCACTGAAGAAACATGCCGATGGCTTCGCGTGTCCGCGAATGGAACTATTTTGCTGCGATGCGCTAAAATTCGTCCCCTCGTCTGGTTGGCGTTTCGATCTGGTGTTTCTCGATCCGCCGTATGGGCAGGGCTGGCTGGCGCGAATCGAGCCCCGGCTGGATGAACTGGTAGCACCGGGCGCGAGGCTGTACGCAGAGGCCGAGGCGCCTCTGGAGCGGCTGGGTCGCTGGTCGGTCGTGAAGCAGGGGCGAGCCGGCCAGGTTTTCTTTCACCTGCTGGAGCAGGCATGAGCAAAAGCATTGCCGTTTATCCGGGGCCCTTTGATCCCCTCACCAGCGGTCACGAGGATCTCGTGCGACGCGCGTCGACCCTGTTCGAGCGCGTCATCATCGGCGTTGCCGAGAGCCACAGCAAGCGCCCCCTGTTTTCTCTGGCAGAGCGCGTCGAAATAGCGCGCGAGGTGCTGACCGGCTATCCCAATGTCGAGATTCATGGCTTCGATTGTCTGCTCATGGATTTCATGCGCCAGCATGGCGCCAGCGTGATCATGCGCGGTTTGCGCGCCGTGTCGGACTTCGAATACGAATTTCAGATGGCGGGCATGAACCGCAATCTCTATCCGGATGTCGAGACGGTGTTCCTCACCCCGTCGGATCAGTACATGTTCGTGTCGGCGACCATCGTGCGCGAAATCGCTTCGCTCGGCGGTGATGTCTCCAAGTTTGTTCCGCCACTGGTTCAGCAACGACTCGCCGCGAAGATTCAGCACCGCAACTGAAATTTCAGAGAACGCCCAAAGGAAAAAGTCATGTCCCTGATGATCACCGACGAATGCATCAACTGCGATGTTTGCGAGCCTGAGTGCCCGAACAACGCGATTTCGCAGGGCGATGAAATCTACATCATCGATCCCAACAAATGCACCGAGTGCGTCGGGCACTTCGATACGCCGCAGTGCCGCGAAGTCTGCCCGGTCGATTGCATTCCGGACGACCCCGATCACGCGGAATCGAAAGACCAGTTGATGGCCAAGTTTCTTCAGCTGACCGCGAAGTAAGGAAAGAGTCGCGCGGCCGACTTCAGGTTGGATGCTAGCGCTGGCAGCGGGCGCAAAAGAATGTTGCGCGCTGCCCCTGCCGCAGTTCCCTGATCGGGCGGCCACAAACGAGACAGGGCTGGCCGCTGCGGCCATAGACGAAATACTGCTGCTGGAAATAGCCCGAACTTCCGTCGGACTGAATGAAGTCGCGCAGGCTGCTGCCACCGGCGGCGATCGCGGCAGCGAGCGTTGCCTTGATCGCGGGCACCAGACGTTCAAGGCGTTTCAGGGAAACCCGCCCGGCAGCGGTGCGAGGATCGATCCCGGCGCGAAACAGGCTTTCCGATGCATAGATGTTGCCAATGCCGACGACGCGATGGCTATCCATCAGGGTGGGCTTGATCGCCGCCGAGAGTCCGGCGAATTCCTTCCTGAGCCACGTGGCGCTGAATTCTTCCGTCAGCGGCTCGACACCGAGCACGGCCAGCAGCGGATGCGTCAGCGGATCGCCCTGCAGCCAGAGAATTGCGCCGAAACGACGGGGATCCCGCAGACGCAAGGCCACGGATTTTCCCTTGATGGCGAACACCAGATCGAAGTGATCATGTTTTTCGGCGGCAAGGGTGGCGGGGACCAGCCGCAAGCTGCCGGACATGCCCAGGTGGATCAGCAAATGCCCGTGGTCGAAGTCCAGCAACAGGTATTTGCCGCGGCGGCTGACCTCGGCCAAGCGGGATCCGGCGAGCGTCCGCTGCAAATCCGGAGGCAGCGGATAGCGCAGTGCCGGTGTTCGGACAATGACGCCGGAGACCCGGCCCCCGGTCAAAATCGGCGCAATGCCGCGACGGGTAACCTCGACTTCGGGCAGTGTTCCGCCCAGGTACCTCGCCCATGAACTTATTGTCATCCATCTTCGCGCTCTTGCTAATGTTGGCGAGTGCTTGCGCTTCGGCACAGGCGCCCGCCGCGCAGCCGGCCCCTGTTCAGGCGAAAGAAGAGGACCGGCTGCCGAAACAGGAGCTGACCGGGCAGATTCTCTATCAGTTCCTGCTCGCCGAAATCGCCGCTCAGCGAGGTCAATTCGCGCTTGCGGCCGGCGCTTATCTTGATCTGGCGATGAGCACGCGCGATCCGCGAATTGTGCGCCGCGCCGCCGAGGTCGCCTTTCATGCGCGACAGTACGATTCCGCGCTGGAAGCGGCCCGACTGTGGTTGAGCCTTGAGCCCGATTCCCAGCAGGCACGCCAGATGCTGTCGACCCTGCTGCTTGCCAGCGGACGCATAGAGGAACTGGCCGGCAGTCTGGCCCGCGATCTGGCAGCGGAGGCGCCGCGCGTGGGTGATGCCCTGATTCGAATGGTGCGGGCCTTCGCCCGCTATCCAGACAAACTGGCGGTACAGCGCCTGTTTGATCAACTGACACAGCCGTATCCCGATCTAGCCGAAGCCCACCTGGTGCGCGCTCAGGCAGCGGTTGGCGTGGGCGATGCCGACCGCGCGCGCAGCGAGATAACCCGGACACTGGAGTTGCGGCCGACCTGGGAACTGGCGGCATTGTTCAAGGCGGAGCTGCTGCCCAAGGGGGCGGCACAGCTTGATTTTCTGAAAGCATGGCTGGCGGCCAATCCCGGCGCGCAGGATGTGCGCCTGGGGTATGCCCGGGGCCTGGTGAGCGAAAAGCGCTACGAAGATGCACGGGTCGAGTTCCGTCGTTTGCTGTCGGCAAGTCCGGACAATCCGGACATGCTTTACGCCGTCGGGATACTTTCGCTGCAAGTCAATGACGCCACCGAAGCCGAGCAGCATCTCAAACGTTTCGTCGAAATCGGGCGCGGCGATCTGGATCCCGCCCGCTTCTATCTGGGGCAGATGGCCGACCAGGCCGGACGTCCCGAGGAAGCCGTGCGCTGGTACGATCTGGTGGCCGCCGGCGAACACGCAATGCCGGCGAAGGTGCGCGCCGCCCAGGTGCTGCTCCGCCAGAACAAGCTTGACGAGGCGCGCGAGCGGCTGGCGGCGGCGCGGGCCAGTGGTGCGCCGGGCG
>JAPLRA010000072.1:0-5551 GCA_026399445.1 Sulfuritalea sp. | reverse complement strand
TGATGCCGGGCGCCACGCGGACGCGTTCGCCTTCCTCGCCAAGGCGCTGGAAGTGCAACCGGATCAGCCCGAATTGCTCTACGAGGTGGCCTTGACGGCGGAGAAACTCGGCTACGTGGATGTGATGGAGCGCCACCTGCGCCGCCTGATTGCGCTCAAGCCGGATTCGGCACAGGCCTACAACGCGCTTGGCTATTCGCTGGCTGACCGCAATCTGCGCCTCGACGAAGCCGCGCAACTGATTGACAAGGCCCTGGCGTTGACACCGGACGACCCCTTCATTCTTGACAGCAAGGGCTGGGTTCTGTTCCGTCAGGGAAAGCCGGCCGCCGCTCTGGAAGCGTTGCAGAAGGCTTACGCCCAGAAGCCCGATGCCGAGATCGCCGCTCATATCGGCGAGGTGCTGTGGGCGCTTGGACGCCCCAACGAGGCGTTGGTGGTCTGGCGCGAGGCCACCAAGGCGCACCCGACCAATGAAGTGCTGGCGGCGACCATCAAGCGATTCGTTCCTTGAGAGCATGGCTTGCCTGCTGGGCCGCCCTGTTGCTGGCGGCTTGCGCTGAATTCCCTCCGTCATCCGATGTTTCACCCAGTCTCGGACCGCCGCTGCAGAACGTCAGCGCCGAAGGACGCATTTCCTTGCGTCAGGGCGAGCGGCGTGATCATCTGCGTTTTCGCTGGGAACACACCGCCGGAAGTGATGTCGTGCTGCTCATGTCGCCGCTGGGACAGGGCCTTGCGGAACTGACGCGCGACAAGGATGGTGCGCGGCTGACGCAGCCGAATCAGGTGACCATCACTGCCGATACATTGCCGCAACTGGCGCAGCGCGTTCTCGGTGCGCCGCTGCCGCTGGAAGCCATGGCGGACTGGCTGCGTGGCGCCCGTCCGGAGTTGAGCGGTGAGGTCGAAGGCTGGCGCGTGGTGATCAGCGATACCTCGGCGTATCGCCAGCGCCGACTTTTGCGTGTGATGGAAGCCCGTCGCGAGGACGTCGAATTCAAGCTCATCGTCGATGATTGGGATGTGCCCGAATGAGCGATTGGCTGCGCGACTGGCCGGCCCCGGCCAAGATCAACCTTTTTCTGCACGTCGTCGGACGCCGTGCCGATGGCTACCATTTGCTGCAAACCGTGTTCCGTTTTCTGGATTTCGGCGACACGATCCGCTGTGAGCCGCGCAGCGACGGCCGCATCGTGACCGCAACCCCGCTGCCCGGGGTGCCGCCCGAAACGGATTTGACGGTCCGCGCGGCAACGGCGCTGCGCGAGGCCACAGGCGCCACCGCGGGAGTCACCCTGCATGTCGACAAGCGGTTGCCGATGGGCGGCGGGCTGGGCGGCGGCAGTTCGGATGCAGCAACGACACTGATCGCGCTGAATCGTCTGTGGCAAACCGGCCTTGATCCGGCCGAACTTCAACGAATCGGTCTTGCGCTGGGCGCCGACGTGCCGATCTTCGTTCATGGCCACACCGCCTTCGCCGAAGGAGTGGGCGAACGCTTCACCGACATCGAATTGACGCCGGCCTGGTATCTGATACTGGTGCCTGACGTGGCCGTTCCCACACCCGAAATCTTTCGTTCGGCGCAACTGCGCCGTGACACTCCCGCGATCGCGGCCGCCGATTGGCGTCCGGGCTTCGGCCACAATGATCTCGAAACCGTTGCCTGCAAACTCTATCCCGAGGTGAAACGTCATCTCGACTGGCTGCGACGCTACGGCGACGCACGCATGAGCGGTTCGGGAGCCTGCTGTTTCGTCGAGTTTGATCAGGAGTCGGCCGCACGGGCGGCCCTGGCTGCGTTGCCCGCCGACATGAGAGGCTTTGTGGCTGCCGGACGGGACCGGCATCCGCTCTCCATGATTTGACAGCAGGAGCGAAAACCCCGAAAATGCGCGTCCTTTCGACCTCCGCTCTCAAGGCGGGGTGCCGATGTTGGGGAGTCGCCAAGTTGGTTAAGGCACTGGATTTTGATTCCAGCATGCGAAGGTTCGAATCCTTCCTCCCCAGCCAACCTTTTCACAGAATAGTAGCGGACAGAGCGGCCTTGACAGTTTCGCCCGCCCGCTTCACTTGAGCAGACCGACATGGCCTACGACAGCCTGATGGTATTTACCGGTAATGCCAACCCCAAGTTGGCGGCCGATGTCGTCAAACGCCTGCACATTTCCTTGGGGCGCGCCGAAGTCGGCCGTTTTTCCGACGGCGAGGTCAGCTGCGAAATCCTTGAGCATGTGCGCGGCCACGATGTCTTTGTGCTGCAGTCGACCTGTTTTCCGACCAACGACAACCTGATGGAACTGATGGTCATGGTGGACGCCCTGAAGCGGGCCTCCGCCGGACGCATCACTGCCGCCATCCCGTATTTCGGCTACGCCCGCCAGGATCGCCGGACGCGTTCGGCCCGTGTCGCGATTACCGCCAAGGTCGTTGCCAACATGTTGCAGACCGTCGGCGTGCAGCGTGTGCTGACGGTTGATCTGCACGCGGACCAGATTCAGGGCTTCTTCGATATCCCGGTCGACAACGTCTACGCGGCGCCGATCCTGCTGGGCGACATCTGGAAGCAGCGCCACGAAGACTTGCTGGTGGTTTCGCCTGACGTCGGCGGCGTGGTGCGCGCCCGTGCGCTGGCCAAGCGCCTGGAGTCGGATCTGGCCATCATCGACAAGCGTCGGCCGAAAGCCAACGTGTCGGAAGTCATGAACATCATCGGTGAAGTCGAAGGACGCACATGCGTCATCATGGACGACATGGTCGACACCGCCGGAACCTTGTGCAAGGCCGCCCAGGCACTCAAGGAACATGGCGCCAAGAGCGTGCTGGCCTACTGTACCCATCCGGTGCTGTCGGGTAGCGCCGTGTCACGGATCGAGGAGTCCGAACTTGACGAGCTGGTGGTGACCGACACCATTCCGCTGGCCGACGAGGCTCGTGCCTGCAAACGCATCCGCCAGATATCGATTGCCGAGTTGATGGCCGAGACCATGCTGCGCATCAGCAACGAGTCATCGGTCTCCTCGCTGTTCATGGACTAAGTATTTTTTACCCCCTTGCCTGGTCGCGGGCGAGGGATTTCATCCTGCAGTACCTACTGGAGTAAATCATGCAACTTGAATTCAATGCAAACAAGCGCGATGGACAGGGCACCGGAGCGAGCCGCCGCCTGCGTCGCACCGGCCGGGTTCCCGGCATCCTCTACGGTGGTGGCGCCACGTCGCAGTCCATCGACATCGACCACAACGAGCTGTTTCAGCTGCTGCGCAAGGAGGCCTTCTATTCCTCCGTGCTCCACGTCAATCTCGACGGCAAGAAGGAAATGTGCCTGCTGCGCGATGTGCAGCGCCATCCCTACCGTCCGGTGATCCTCCACGCCGATTTCCAGCGTGTCGATGCCACCCACAAGCTGCATCAGAAGGTGCCGCTGCACTTCATCAACGCCGATGTCTCGCCGGGCGTCAAGCTTTCCGGCGGCATGGTGCAGCACGTCATGTCCGATCTGGACGTGCGTTGCCTGCCGAAGGATCTGCCGGCCTTCATCGAAGTCGACCTGAAGGACATCACCTCTGGCCATTCGATGCACGTCTCTCACCTCACGCTGCCGGCCGGTGTCGAAGCCGTGCTGCACAAGGGTGAAGACCCCGTTGTGGCGACCGTCATCGTCCGTGGTGGCAAGGCGGAAGAGGAAGCTCCTGTGGCCGAAGCGGCACCCGTTGTGGCGGCTGCTGCTGCTCCTGCGGCGAAGAAGTCCGAGAAGACCGACAAGAGATAATCGCTTGCAGGCTTCGCTGCGTCTGATAGTCGGCCTCGGCAACCCCGGGGCCGAATACGCTGAAACCCGGCACAACGCCGGGTTTTGGCTTTGTGAGCGCCTGGCACGCGAACTCGGCGTCAGTCTAGCCCGCGAGTCACGCTTTCACGGCCTGGCCGGGCAGGCGCGCGCCGAGAGTCTGTGGTTCCTGCTGCCGCAGACCTTCATGAATCGCTGCGGCCAGTCGGTGCGTGCGCTGACCCAGTTCTATCGCATCGAGCCGGCCGAGATGCTGGTACTGCATGATGAACTGGACCTGCCGCCGGGCCAGATGCGGCTCAAGTTCGGCGGCGGGCTCGGTGGTCACAACGGGCTGAAGGACATCACCGCGCATCTGGGCACCCAGGACTACTGGCGGCTACGCATCGGCATCGGCCACCCCGGCGACAAAAATGAGGTCGTCGACTATGTGCTGAAGCCGCCGCGCAAGGAAGAACGGGGCGAGATCGACGCCGCGTTGGATCGCGCGCTACTGGCTTGGCCAACGCTTGCGCGAGGCGATTTCGGCGCAGCCACCCAAAGAATCAATTCCAAGCCGTCAGCGGCAGTGAAAGAAAATCCATGAGTCTCAAATGCGGCATCGTCGGCCTGCCCAACGTCGGCAAGTCCACCCTTTTCAACGCGCTGACCAAGTCGGGCATCGCGGCGGAGAACTATCCCTTTTGCACCATCGAACCGAACGTCGGCATTGTCGAAGTGCCGGACCCGCGACTGGCTGCACTGTCTGCCATCGTCAAGCCGCAGAAAATCCAGCCGGCCATCGTCGAGTTCGTCGATATTGCCGGGCTGGTGGCCGGTGCCAGCAAGGGTGAGGGTCTGGGCAACCAGTTCCTCGCCAACATTCGCGAAACCGATGCCATCGTGCACGTGGTGCGCTGCTTCAGCGACGACAACGTGATTCATGTGGCGGGCAGGATCGATCCGCTGTCCGATATTGAAGTCATTGATACGGAGTTGGCATTGGCCGACATGACCGCGGTGGAGCGCGCATTGAATCGCTACTCGAAGTTGGCCAAGTCCGGCGGCGACAAGGACGCCAAATTGCTGGTGCCGGTGCTGGAGCGGTGTCTGGTCCAGCTGAATCAGGCCAAGGCCATCCGTGCGCTGGATTTCTCGAAAGAAGAATGGGCGCTGCTCAAACCCTTCTACCTGATCACGGCCAAACCCGTGCTGTACGTCGCCAACGTCAAGGAAGGCGGCTTCGAGAACAATCCCCATGTCGAGGCGGTGCGTAGCCACGCCGCAGAGGAGAAGGCCGAGGTAGTCTCCGTTTGCGCCGCCATCGAGTCCGAAATCGCCGATCTGGAAGACGATGAAAAACAGATGTTCCTGGCCGACCTGGGGCTGACCGAGCCCGGGCTGAATCGCCTGATTCACGCCGGCTACAAACTGCTTGGCCTGCAAACCTACTTCACTGCCGGCGTCAAGGAAGTGCGCGCCTGGACCATTCACGCCGGCGACACGGCGCCGCAGGCTGCCGGCGTGATTCATACCGATTTTGAGAAGGGCTTCATCCGCGCCCAGACCATCGCCTTTGACGACTTCATTGCCTACAAGGGTGAAGCTGGCGCGAAGGAAGCCGGAAAAATGCGCGCCGAAGGCAAGGACTACGTCGTCAAGGACGGCGACGTACTGAACTTCCTGTTCAACGTCTAGTTGACGCCTGGTCGCGCGGTTGAGCGCGCTGCTCGTTGGCGACGCGCAGGGTGACATCGGCGATCATCCAGACGCTGTGGG
>JAPLRA010000143.1 GCA_026399445.1 Sulfuritalea sp. | reverse complement strand
GCGTTGCCGACGCCCCGAAGGAAGTCCCCTTGGGGGACTGTTATGTTCAAGCCGCCGCCCAGAACCACGGGAATCTCGAACTGGCTGATCTGGTAGCCCTTGGGCAGGTCGGGGTAGAAATAATTCTTGCGGGCGAAGATCGAGCGCGGTGCAATTTGCGCGCCGACGGCGAGGCCGAACTTGATGGCGCAGACCACCGCTTCGCGGTTGAGCACCGGCAGCACGCCGGGCAACGCGATGTCCACCGCGCTGGCCTGCACGTTCGGCTCGGCGCCGAAGGCGATGCTGCTACCGGAGAATATTTTCGACTTTGTTTGCAGCTGGGCGTGGGTTTCCAGCCCGATGACGACTTCCCACTGTGTCGTGCGGCTCATTTCATTCCCTCCGGCATGCGGGTGTGCCAGTCGGTCGCCTTTTGATACTGGTGCGCCACGTTGAGCATCTTCGCTTCGCCGAACCAGTTGCCGATGATCTGCAGCCCGACCGGCATGTTGTTCGCGCCGAAGCCGCAGGGCAGCGACATGCCCGGCAGGCCGGCGAGGTTGGTGGAGATGGTGTAGATGTCCGACAGGTACATCTGCACCGGGTCCGCGCTCTTGGCGCCGAAGGCGAAGGCCACCGAGGGCGAGGTCGGCCCCATGATCACGTCGCACTGCTTGAATGCTTCGACAAAGTCGGCGGCGATGAGACGGCGGATCTTCTGCGCCTTGAGGTAGTAGGCGTCGTAGTAGCCGTGCGACAGCACATAGGTGCCGATCAGGATGCGGCGCTTCACTTCGGCGCCGAAGCCCTGCGCCCGGCTGCGCGAGTACATCTCGGTCAAATCGTCGTACTGCGGCGCGCGATAGCCGTAGCGCACGCCGTCGAAGCGCGACAGGTTGGAACTGGCCTCGGCCGGCGCGATCACGTAATAGGCGGGCACCGAAAGTCCGGAGTTGGGCAGCTTTACGTCCACCGTGGTGGCGCCGAGCTTGCGGTACTCGGCCAGCGCGGCGTCGACGGCGGCACGCACGTCGGCATCCATGCCTTCGCCGAAGAACTCCTGCGGCAGGCCGATTTTCAGGCCCGCCAGCGGTTGCTCCAGGTCGCGGCTGTAATCCTCGGCGGGGCGTTCCAGTGAAGTGGAATCGCGGGGATCGAAACCGGCCATGGCGTTCAGCAGCAGCGCGCAGTCTTCCGCGCTCTTGGCCATCGGACCGCCCTGGTCGAGGCTGGAGGCAAAGGCGATCATGCCGTAGCGCGATACCACGCCGTAGGTTGGCTTGAGGCCGGTGAGCCCGCACAGGGCCGCCGGCTGGCGGATCGAGCCGCCGGTGTCGGTGCCGGTGGCCGCCGGCGTCAGGCGCGCCGCGATGGCCGCCGCCGAACCGCCCGAGGAACCGCCGGGTACGCGGGAGACATCCCAGGGATTCTTCACCGGCCCGAAGTACGAGGTTTCGTTCGACGAGCCCATGGCGAACTCGTCCATGTTGAGCTTGCCCAGCGTCACCATGCCGGCGGCGGCGAGTTTCGCGACCACGTTGGCGTCATAGGGCGAGACGAAGTTGGCCAGCATTTTCGAGCCGCAGCTGGTGCGCCAGCCCTGGGTGCAGAAGATGTCCTTGTGTCCGAGCGGGATGCCGCACAGCGGAGAAATCGCCGTGCCGTCAGCGCCGACTTTCTGATCGGCATTGCGGGCCTGCGCCAGTGTTTTTTCGCGGTCGGTGGTGATGAAGGCGTTAAGCGCAGGATTGTGTTTCTCTATGCGGTCGAGGAACAGTGTGGCCAGCTCAACGGCGGAGACCTTCTTTGCTGCCAATGCAGCAGAGAGCTGGCGCAGCGATGAATTGATCAGGCCGTTCATTCGACAACTCTGGGCACTAAATACAGCCCGGCCTCGGTTTCCGGCGCTACCGCCTGAAAATCAGCGCGGTGATCCGTTTCGGTCACCACATCCGGGCGCAGCCGCTGGACCACGTCGACCGCGTGTGCCATCGGCTCAATCCCCGTGGTATCAACCGCTTGCAGCTGTTCGATAAAGCCCAGAATGCCGTTCAGCTGGTCGCGCGTGGATTCGCGCTCCGTGGCGGAAAGTTCAATGCGGGACAAGAGGGCGATTCGGGCGACGTCTTCCAGGTTCAGGGACATGATGACAAATGGGGGCAAGTGATGTTGGACCCGGGTGAAACAGGGCCTGATCGGCGCTTATTTTGAGCGGCGCGATAGGGTATCATAAGCGACCTTTCCGCCCCAGCCCTGTCGCGGCGGGCTTTACCACTGGAACCACGATGTTCGGCTTTCTCCGCTCCTATTTTTCAAACGATCTTGCAATCGACCTCGGCACCGCCAATACGCTGATTTATGTGCGTGGCAAGGGCGTGGTCCTCGATGAACCCTCAGTCGTCGCCATTCGCATCGAAGGCGGCCCGAACGCCAAGAAAACCATTCAGGCGGTCGGCCGCGAGGCCAAGACCATGATCGGCCGCAATCCGAAGGAGATTTCGGTGATCCGGCCGCTGAAGGACGGCGTCATCGCCGACTTCACGGTGACCGAGCAAATGCTCAAGCAGTTCATCAAGCGCGTGCATGAGTCGCGCCTGTTCTCGCCGTCCCCGCGCATCATCATCTGTGTGCCCTCGGGCTCGACCCAGGTCGAGCGTCGCGCTATTCGCGAATCCGCACTGGGCGCCGGTGCTTCGCAGGTGTACCTGATCGAGGAGCCGATGGCCGCTGCGATCGGCGCCGGCCTGCCGGTGTCGGATGCCACGGGTTCGATGGTGGTGGACATCGGTGGCGGCACCACCGAAGTGGGCGTGATTTCGCTCGGTGGCATGGTATACGCCAACTCGGTGCGCGTCGGCGGCGACAAGTTCGACGAGGCGATCATTTCCTACATCAGCCGCAACTACGGCATGCAGATCGGCGACAACAGCGCCGAGAACATCAAGAAGCAGATCGGCTCCGCCTTCCCCGGCGCCGAAGTGCGCGAGATGGAAGTCTCCGGCATCAACCGCGCCGAGGGTATTCCGCGCAAGTTCACCATCTCTTCCAACGAAGTGCTGGAAGCGCTGTCCGAGCCGCTCAACCAGGTGGTCAAGGCCGTCAAGGATGCGCTCGAAAAGACTCCGCCCGAGCTTGGTGCTGACATTGCCGAGCGCGGCCTGGTGCTGACAGGCGGCGGTGCGCTGCTGCACGACATGGATCGTTTGCTGACCGAAGAAACCGGCCTGCCGGTAATCGTGGCCGACGATCCGCTGACCCGCGTCGTGCGCGGTTCCGGCATGGCACTTGAAAAGATGGAGAAACTAGGCAGTATTTTCGCCAACGAGTAGGTCCCGCCCCGTGTAGCTTGCAAGCTGGCCCCGTGATGGTTGAACGCGGGGCTTCATCGGGTTCCATCTTTTTTCGAGGGCATACCTGCCTTGATGTCTGTCGTTGGCCACGCTCCGCCCCCTTTCTTCAAACGGGGTCCGGCGCCGCTTGTGCGGCTGGCCTTCTTCGTCTCGCTTTCCCTGATCCTGCTGGTCGCCGATCTGCGCTTCCATACCCTGGAATGGGCGCGTCTGGCGGTCGCCACGGTCGCCTGGCCGCTGCAGCGTGTCACCTGGATGCCGATCGATGCTGCGGGCGACTTCGGCGCCTATCTGAGTCGACAATCAACCCTGCTGAAGGAAAACGAAGACCTGCGCCGCAGCCAGCTGGGCACCGCCAATCTGTTGCTGCGCCAGCAGCATCTGGAGCAGGAAAACAAGCGGCTGCGAGCGCTGCTCGACATGCGTGCGCGGCTGCCGGTCGAAGGACGCATTGCCGAGATTCTCTATGCCGCGCGCGATCCGTTTTCGCGCCGGGTGATCATCGACAAAGGCATCCAGCATGGCATCAGTGCCGGGCAGGCGGTAGTCGACGACATCGGCATCATCGGTCAGGTGGCACGGGTATTTCCGCTCACTTCGGAAGTTCTGCTGCTGACCGACAAGGATCAGGCGATACCCGTCGAGGTGCAGCGTAACGGCTTGCGCGCCGTGTTGGCCGGTGCCGGGGCGGGCATGATGGAACTCCGTTTCCTGGCGGCGAACGCCGAGGTGCAACTCGGCGACATTCTGGTGACCTCCGGGCTCGACGGCGTCTATCTGCCGGGTTTGCCAGTGGCAAAAGTGGTCAAGATCGACCGCGACAGTTCCTACTCTTTTGCCCGAATAACTTGTGCGCCACTGGCTGGCGTTGAGCGTCACGGTCTGGCCCTGGTGCTGGGCGATCGCACCGCCCTGCCGCCGCAGCCGGACGACGCGCCGACGACGGCCGAGCAGTCGGCGCGAGGCAAACGGGTCAAGAAAAAGGCGAGACAGTAAATGCAACCCACCCACTCCTCGCGCCGCATCCTGCTGCCGGTCAGAAACTGGTTCATCGTGGTGACGCTGTTTACGGCCTTGCTGCTCAACCTGATTCCTTTCGGCCGCCTGCCCGGGATTCCCGACTGGGTCGCGCTGGTGTTGGCATTCTGGTGCGTTCATCAACCCCTGAAAGTCGGCATGGCGGCCGGATTCGTGCTCGGTCTGGCGATGGACGTAGCCGACGCCAGCGTGATGGGGCAGCATGCACTGGCCTATGTACTGCTGGCTTTCGCCGCGGCCGGCCTGTCGCGACGCGTGCTGTGGTTTCCACTTTCGCAGCAGGCCTTGCACGTGTTGCCGTTGTTTCTTGGTATGCAACTGGCAATGATGGTGGCGCGCATGATCGTGGGTGCCGAGTTTCCCGGCGTGCTGTGGTTTCTTTCCAGTTTCACCGCGGCGCTGCTCTGGCATCCAGTGACCTACCTGCTGTTGATCCCGCAGTTCCGGTCGGAAGACAAAGACGTCCACCGTCCAATCTAGACCCGGATGGAATTCAAGAATCCCCAGGAAGAACTCGAACGTTTTCGTTCGCGACTCGCCGTCGCGGGCGGCTTCGTACTGATCTGCTTCGCCCTGCTGTTCGTTCGCTTCGTCTGGCTGCAGATCGTCCAGCACGACTACTACCAGACCCGCGCCGAGGACAACCGCATATCGCTGGTGCCGATCGTGCCCAATCGAGGCCTGATCCTCGACCGCAATGGGGTGGTGCTGGCGCGAAATTACTCGGCCTACACGCTGGAAATAACGCCGTCGAAGACCATTGATCTGGAACAGATGATCGATGGGCTGGCGTCGATCATCGATATCCAGCCCAAGGACCGCAAGCGATTCAAGAAGCTGCTGGAAGAAAGTCGCAACTTCGAGTCGCTGCCGATCCGGACGCGACTGACGGACGAGGAAGTAGCGAAGTTCATCGCCCATCGCTACCGCTTCCCGGGCGTGGAGATCAAGGCGCGCCTGTTTCGTCAGTATCCGGGCGGTGCATTTGCCTCGCACATGTTGGGCTACATTGGCCGGGTTACCGACCGCGATCTTGAAAAGATCGAGGAGCGGGATCTGGACGCGAACTATCGCGGCACGGATCACTTCGGCAAGACCGGACTGGAACAGCACTATGAGTTCGACCTGCATGGCGACACCGGTTTCGAACAAGTGGAAGTCGATGCCGGAGGCCGTGCGGTGCGCACCCTGGCCCGCACCGCGCCGGTGGCCGGCAACAACCTGACGCTGACGATCGACATCGAATTGCAGCGCATCGCCGAACAGGCTTTTGGCGACCGCAAGGGCGCGCTGGTGGCCATCGAGCCGGCCACGGGTGGAATTCTGGCGCTGGTGGCGGTACCCAACTACGATCCCAACCTGTTCGTCGATGGAATCGATACGCAGAGCTGGAAGGAACTCAACGAATCGCCCGACAAGCCGATGGTCAATCGCGCCCTCAATGGCGCCTATCCGCCGGGTTCGACCTTCAAGCCCTTCATGGCGCTGGGCGCCCTGACCATCGGCAAGCGTCGGCCGGAGCAGCTGATCTCGGACCCCGGCTTCTTCAATTTCGGTGGTCATCATTTCCGCGACGACAAGAAGGGCGGCCACGGCATGGTCGATATGTACAAGTCCATCGTGCATTCCTGCGACACCTATTACTACATGCTGGCCAACGACATGGGGATCGACAACATTTCCAGTTTCATGGGCCAGCTCGGACTCGGCAGCCGCACCGGCATCGACATCGATGGCGAATCGGAAGGCGTGCTGCCCTCGCAGGAATGGAAAAAAAAGCGCTTCAAGAAACCGGAGCAGCAGAAATGGTATGCCGGAGAAACGATTTCCATCGGCATTGGTCAGGGTTACAACGCCTACACGCCGATCCAGCTGGCGCACGCCACGGCGATCCTGGCCAACAACGGCGTGGTGTTTCGCCCGCATCTGGTGAAGTTCATTACGGACACCAAGACCGGCAACCGGACCCTGGTCGAGGCCAAGCCGACGCGCACCCTGGCCCTTAAACAGGAACACATCGACGTGATCAAGAACGCCATGGTCGGCGTGAACAAGGAGGGCACCGGTGCACGCGCCTTTGCCGGCGCCGAGTACGTCTCGGCGGGCAAGACCGGCACCGCCCAGGTGTATTCGCTCAAGGGCGCCGAATACAAGGCGGGGGGCGTCAAGAAGGAACTGCGCGACCATGCCCTGTTCATCGCTTTCGCTCCTGCCGACGCGCCGACGATTGCCCTGGCAGTGCTGGTCGAGAATGGCGGCTTCGGCGCCCAGGCCGCCGCCCCGATCGCGCGGCAGGTACTTGACTACTATCTGCTCGGCAAGCGACCCAAGGCGCCAGCGCCAACGGATGAAGCGGCAGTGGAAGAGGACGAGGAATGAACCGCGGGATGAGTCTCGGCATGATCCGCAACCTGATGCAGCGCCTGATCGCGCCGATCGACCCGCCGTTGATGCTGATTGCCGGCCTGCTGCTGCTTATGGCCATCGGCGTGATGGGCAGCGCTTCGCCCGAACGACTCAATTCGCAGTTGGTCAATGTCGCCGTGGCGCTGGTGGTGATGCGGATTCTGGCGCAGGTTCCGCCGCAGCGCCTGATGCATCTGGCAGTGCCCATCTATCTGATCGGAATATTGCTGCTGATCGCCGTTGCCCTGTTCGGTGACGTCTCCAAGGGTGCGCGACGCTGGCTGAACCTGGGCTTCATGCGTGCGCAGCCCTCCGAGTTGATGAAGATCGCCATGCCGTTGCTGCTCGCCTGGTTTTTCCAGCAGCGTGAAGCCATGCCGCGCCTGCGCGATTACGGCGTTGCTGCCCTGCTGCTGCTGCTGCCGGTAGCCCTGATTGCGCGCCAGCCTGATCTGGGCACGGCGATACTGGTGCTGGCCGCCGGTTTCTACGTGATCTTCTTTGCCGGCTTGTCATGGAAGATCATGATCGGCATGGCCGTCGCCGCGCTGGCCGCTGCGCCGCTGGCGTGGAATCTTCTCCACGATTACCAGCGAAGTCGCATCATTACCCTGTTCGATCCGGAAAAAGATCCGCTGGGCAAGGGCTTCCACATCATCCAGTCGACCATTGCCATCGGCTCCGGCGGTATCTTCGGCAAAGGCTGGCGGGCAGGCACCCAGGCGCAACTGGAGTTCATTCCGGAGCGCCATACCGACTTCATTTTTGCCGTGTTCTCCGAGGAGTTCGGGCTGTTCGGCAATCTGGTGCTGCTGGTGCTCTATGCGCTGCTGATCGGGCGCGGACTGATGATCGCGGCGAATGCGGCGACGCTGTTTTCGCGTCTCCTGGCGGGGGCGATCACCCTGATTTTATTCACGTACGCTTTCGTCAATATGGGCATGGTCTCGGGCATCCTGCCGGTGGTCGGTGTTCCGCTGCCGCTGATCAGTTATGGCGGTACGGCGCTCGTGACGCTGTTCATCGGCATCGGCATTCTGATGTCGATCCATGGCAATCGCATGCTGGTGCAGAAGTGACCCGCACGCTACTCTTGCTCCTG
>JAPLRA010000316.1:4598-6197 GCA_026399445.1 Sulfuritalea sp. | reverse complement strand
GTTGGGCATCATCAGCGCGATGCGGGCGCCCTTCGGCAGCTTCAATACCGACTGGCAATAGGCACCGAAGTCCGCCGACAGCTTGTCCAGCTCGGCGTAGGTGATCGCCTTGTCCATGTTGATGTAGGCCTTGCGCGGCCCGTAGAGCTTCACGCTCTTGGCGAACAGGTCGCCGATCGAGCGGAATTCATTCAGATCGATTTCAGCGGGTACGCCTGCCTGATAACTCTTTAGCCAGATCTTTTCCATTGAAGGTTCCTCCTGAAATATTTCATGCATTGTAATCACAAAGACAGTCGGGGTAGGGTCCCGGGCGGGCCGTCGGGACTCAGCAGAGCCACTTCTTCAACTGTTCGCAGACTCCCGTGTCGTCGAGCAGATCCATGTGGTGCAGACCGTAGCCAACCCATTGATGTGACTCTGGAAAATGTAGGCTCCGGTTCATTTCCGCGTCCTGCCCCAGCGCGCTGGCGAGCGGAACCAGGCCGTCGCCCAACAGGGGTTCGCTCCGGTTGCCGGGCGCCTTTGCGATTGCCACGCCGGCGGCATAACATTGCACGCCCTCCGGCAGCGGGACAGGCTTTCTTTTCCTGCCATGCGCGAAGCGGTCGCCGTGCAGCCAATCTTCGTCAAGGATGCTGCCATGGCGAAGATCGGTGATGCCTGCGCTGCGGATCTTGCCCAGACGGGCGAGAGCCGCCGTATAGGGGCTGACCTCAAGAATGACATCGATCCAGTTGCCACCTCGCTCCAGCGGAGCGCCGAGATGTGGCGTGCCGAGAAATGCTATTTGTCGCAGGTGCCTGAGCCAGGCGTGGTCGGCAAGCTGCCCATAGTGGAATGCACTGCGGGTTACCAGACCACCCATGCTGTGCCCGATGATCGTCAACTGTTCGACCGGGACAGGCCAGGCTTGCAATAGCGCTTCAAGCGTATCGGCAAAGGCGTGGCCGCTGCTTGAAACGTGCTGGCCGGTGTTGTAGTGCAGATATACCGGAGTAAATCCTCCCGCCTTGGCCAGTGCCTCGCCATGATCATGGCCGTTGCGCCGCCATTGCAGATCATTCATGCATAGCCCATGCACCAGAACCAGGATTTTGCCGGTCGGCTTGGGAATATTTGCTGCCAGGTCATGCGTGGCAAGGCTCAGGGGATGTCCGTCGCGGCGCAAGTGCATCGGTATGGCCAATGGGTTCCCGCTGGCCGCGAGGTGATCTCCCAGTACGCCGTTGAGCGCGGCCAGCAACGCTTCGCGCGTGCTTGACGATGTCGCTGGTTCCTTGTCGAGCAACGGAATCAGTTGCCCCAGCAGCGCGTCGATGCCGCTGCCGACCAGCCGCGTCGTACCCTGAATGGTGCGATAGACCATTCCGGTGATTCCCTTGGTCGGCTCCTGGCTGTGCTTGCCAAGAGGCCCCGGATTGCGCGTAATGTTGTGGTGCATGTTCTCGACCAGTCGGGTCAGGCCAAGCGTGGCGTCAATGGCCAGGCGGCTGTAGCCGCGGATGTCGGCCGGCCGGATATGGGTTTTCTTCGTCATGGCAGCGTCACCAGGCGCTCATCGTTAGAATGTTTCGTTTCTCACCAAACAATTATCCC
>JAPLRA010000316.1:0-4547 GCA_026399445.1 Sulfuritalea sp. | reverse complement strand
TGGGCGAGACCATGAAGCGCTTGCGCCTGTCCGCACTATGGGCATTGGTCTGCCTGCCTGCCCACGCGGAGATTGTCGTCACCGACGCCAGCGGAGCCAGCATCAAGCTCGCTGCACCGGCGCGGCGCATCGTTAGTCTGGCGCCGAACATTACCGAGCTGTTGTTCGCCGCCGGCGCAGGAGATCGGGTGGTGGGCAATGTGGACTTCGGCAACTATCCTCCAGCGGCAAAGGCGCTGCCCAAAGTGGGGGGCTATTCTCTTGATCTGGAAGCCATCGTCGCCCTCAAACCCGATCTGGTCATGGGCTGGGAGACCGGCAACGCGCCGGCGTCGATCTCCCGTCTGCGTGCCATGGGCCTGACCGTGCACCTTTCCGAATCGAAGCGCATCGAGGACATTGCCGGCGAACTGGAGCAGATCGGCAAGCTTGCCGGCACCGAGGCCACGGCCAAAGCAGCGGCAAACGCATTTCGCGAACGCTATGCGGCACTGGCCACCCGCTTCAGCCAGCGGCCACCGGTGACGGTGTTCTATCAGATATGGAAGCAACCCCTGATGACGGTCAATGGCAAACAGATCATCAGCGATGTCATACGCTTGTGCGGCGGCCGCAATGTTTTTACCAATCTCCCGGCGCTGACGCCGAATGTCTCGGTGGAGGCGGTGATCACGGCCAATCCCGAGGTCATCGTGGCCAGCGGCATGGACGATTCGCGCCCCGAGTGGCTGGACGACTGGCGGCGCTGGACCACGCTGGCGGCAGTACGCAGGGACAATCTGTATTTCGTTCCGCCCGATGTGGTTCAGCGCCACACGCCGCGCATTCTGGATGGCGCCGAGATCCTTTGCGCCCATCTCGAAACCGCGCGCGGCAAGCGCCCCCGTTAGCTGGCGCAGCCCTTCAGGTGCCGCGCTTGGTGTTTCTGCCGCGAAACTCCATGGCCATTTCGAAAGCCGCGCGAGTGAATGCGAGGACTTCGGCGAACTCCTTGTCGTTCAGGCTGCGCGCCTCGTCGTCGCCGCGGTAGATATTGGCGAACTCGCGTTCGCGCGCGGACTGGATCAGCAGTCTGCCGACGCCGAGTGCTTCCAGGCTGCGCCACAGGTCCGGATTGGAGCCGCGGGTGGAGCAGTGCGAAGGGAACGGCGATGCGGCCGTTTTCCCAGGCTTCGATGAGGGACGGATCCTTGAGGTTGATCGCTGCGCCGACTTCCGTGATGGTCAGGCCGGTAGCCTTGCGCAGGCGGCGCAGGGTGGCTCCGGTCTTGCCCCAGACGCCGGGTTCGGAGAGTCCGGGCAGCAGGGCCTTGGCTATGTTGGCTGCCGTGTGCAGGGTCGACGCGGCGCCAACCGTGGCGGCGCCCATGTCGAGCACCTTGCCGGCCATGGAACGCATCTGATCCACCAGGCCGGACTCGGTCGGCTCTGCCACCTGGGGCTTTGCTGCCGGCTTCGCCGGTGCGCGCTTGCTGACCGGCGGTTTGCGTTTTGGAGTTGTGGCGCCAACCATGACGTTTCGCTGCCTGCTGGCTACTTTCCCTGGATTCTCTGCCGCGATTCGTGGCGCTCCTGCGCCTCGATCGAATAGGCGGTGGTGGGGCGCGCCAGAAGGCGGCGCAAGCCGATCGGATCGCCCGTTTCCTCGCAGAAGCCGTAGGCACCCGCTTCGATGCGCTGCAGCGCAGCTTCAACGCGTGGCAGCATCTTGCGCTCGCGGTCGCGGATGCGCAGCTCGATGGCGTTTTCTTCCTCGATCGTGGCCCGGTCATTGGGATCGGCTTCGGCCTCCCCGTCGCGCAGGTGATCGATGGTCATCGTGGCATTGTCGAGGAGATCCTGGCGCTGCTTGCGCAGGAGGTCACGGAAAAAGCCGAGCTGAGCCTCGTTCATGTACGAATTGGCTGGCATCGCCAGCAGGGCCTTCTCGGTCAGTGTCTTTGCAGTGTTAGCCATTGCTTGTTTCCCTGGGTGTCAGTTCGGTCTTGAGTAACCGAGACTCGCTACTCTATCGAAAGACCGGGCCGACGTCAGAGTAATTTCTTCGGCCTTCGCTTCACGCCTTGCGCAGGTCGTGATGCTTGAGCGGCAGCGAGCGGATGCGCTTGCCCGTGGCGGCGAAGATCGCATTGCAAACAGCCGGCGTCAAGGGCAGGATCGCCGGTTCGCCATGCCCGCCCCAGAAGCCCCCGGTGGGAACCAGCACGGTTTCGACCCTGGGCATCTCGGATATCTGCGGCAGCGGGAAATTGTGGAAGTTCGATTCGACGATGCGCCCGTCCTTCACGTTGTTTTCCTGATAGAGGATGCTGCCGAGCCCGTAGATGACATTGCCTTCGGCCTGCGCGCGGCAGGTGTCCGGGTTCACCACGTGCCCGGAATCGATGGCGACGACAATGCGGTGCACCTTGACCTCTCCCTTGGCGCTGACCGACACCTCCGCCACCATCGCCGCATAGCTGCCGAATCCATCAACCACCGCGAGGCCGCGATGCATGCCGGCGGCGAGCGGGCCGCCCCAGTTCGCCGCCTTCGCTGCCGCTTCGAGGACCAGGCGATTCTTGTCGCCCGGCTTCAGCATCGCCAGCCGATACTCGAGCGGATCCCTGTTCGCCGCGACAGCCAGTTCGTCGATGAAGCACTCGCGATAGAAGGCGTTCTGTTGCCCCGGTGCGCGCCAGAAGCCGACCGGGACATGACCATTGAGCATGGCGTAATCGACCTGCTGGTGCGGCACCGTGTAGGGCATGTCGCTCAGCGTGCGCACTGCCGTGAAGTCGATGCCGTCCTTGCCCAGCGCCTGCGGCATCAGCACCTTGAGGATGGAGGGGCAGGCGATCCGCGTGTGCATCGCGATCAGATTGCCCTTGGCATCGAGGCCCGCTTTCATGTGCACCACGCTCGCCGGACGGTAGAAGCCGTGCTGCATGTCTTCTTCTCGCGACCACATCAGCTTTACCGGCACGCCCGGCATCGCCATGGCTATCTTCACGCCCTGTTTGACGAAGTCCTGCGGTCCGCCGCGACGGCCGAAGCCGCCGCCGAGCATCATCTTGTGCACCTCGACCTTCTCCAGCGGCAGGCCGGAGGTCTCGGCGGCTGCGGCCATCGAGGCTTCACCGTTCTGGGTGGACGTCCACACTTCGAGGAAACCTTCGGGCTTCAGCCACGCGGTGCAGGTTTGCGGTTCCATGGTGGCGTGGTTGAGGTAGGGGGATGAGTATTCGGCCTCGATCACCCGGGCCGCGCCCGCCATCGCCGTATCGCCATCGCCGACTTTTTTCGCTTGCGGCAGCTTGGGATCCTTCAGGCCTTCGCGCAGCATGGCCATGATGCTTGCCGTCGATGCATTGCCGTTTGCACCGGCATCCCATTCGATCTTGAGCGCCTGCAAGGCCTGGTCGGCTCGCCACCAGCTGTCGGCAACGACGGCGACGAAGTCGGGCTGGCGCACCACCTTCTTCACGCCGCGCATCTTTTCTGCCGCGGCGGAATCCACATTGTTCAGCTTGCCGCCGAATACCGGGCACTGGGCGATCGAAGCGTGCAGCATGCCGGGCAGCACCACGTCGACACCGAACACCGGCTTGCCCATGACCTTGTCGGGAATGTCGAAGCGGCGCTTGTGCTTGCCGGCGATCTTCCAGTCTTTCGGGTCGCGCAGGGCGATGTCCTTCGGCGGCGCCAGCTTGGCTGCCTCCGCGGCCACCTCGCCATAGCGCAGGGTGCGCTTGCTCGGCCCGTGCGAGATGACGCCGCGCTCCGCCGTGCATTCTGCCGCCGGAACATTCCAGCGGGCCGCTGCGGCGCTGGTCAGCATCATGCGGGCGGCGGCTCCGGCCTTGCGGACGTAATCCTGCGAGCTGCGCACGCCCTGGCTGCCGCCGGTGGACATCGATCCCCAGATCCGATTCCGGCGGATGTGTTCATTCGGCGAAGCAAATTCGGAACTGACCCTGGCCCAGTCGCAGTCGAGTTCCTCGGCCACCAGTTGCGCCAGGGCCGTGTAGGTGCCCTGGCCCATTTCCGAGCGGGCGATCCGCACCACCACGCGGTCGTCGGGATGAATGACCACCCAGGCGTTGACCTCCGTGGCCGGCTTTCCCGTCGCAGCCATGGTGGCCAAGGGGAAGGAAAACTCCAGCGAGAGCCCTCCGCCGAGCGCGGCCGAGACCTTGAGAAATTCGCGACGATTGATTTTCATGGCGTTCTCCCTAGGCCTTCTTCAGCGCGGCCGAAGAGGCAGGATGGGCAGCGACGGCATGGATCGCCTCGCGCACCCGGGTGTAGGTCCCGCAGCGGCATAGGTTCGTCATCGCCTTGTCGATCTCGGCGTCGGTCGGTTTGGGCTTTTCCGCCAGCAGCGCCGCCGCCGACATGATCATGCCGGTCTGGCAATAGCCGCACTGCGGCACGTCGTGCTCAATCCACGCCTCCTGCAGGCGATGCATCCCGCCCTTGGCCAGGCCTTCGATGGTCACCACCTTCTTCCCGACGGCGGCCGAGGCCTGCATGGCACAGGAACGCACCGGGGCGCCGTCGACATG
>JAPLRA010000221.1:6426-8902 GCA_026399445.1 Sulfuritalea sp. | reverse complement strand
CCAATCCCCCCCCCGCAAGGTATTGATGAATCCCGAACTGCGTCGGCGCGGCATCTACGTGCTGCCCAACCTGCTGACGACGGCTGGCTTGTTCGCGGGTTTCTACGCCATAGTCCAAGCCATGACCGGGCGCTTCGAACATGCGGCAGTGGCGATTTTCATTGCTATGGTCTTCGACGGACTCGATGGCCGCGTGGCGCGCATGACCCGAACCCAGAGTGCTTTCGGTGCGGAATACGATTCGCTCTCGGATATGGTGTCCTTTGGCGCTGCTCCGGCATTGATCGTATTCGAGTGGGCGATGAAGGGCATGGGCAAGTGGGGCTGGATCGCGGCGTTTGTCTATTGCGCCGGAGCGGCACTGCGTCTGGCCCGTTTCAATACCAATATCGATGTAGTGGATAAGCGCTATTTCCAGGGCTTGCCGAGCCCGGCAGCAGCGGCGCTGGTGGCTGGATTCGTCTGGATCATCAACGACCTCAATATTCCGGGTGAAGAGGTGCGCTGGTATGCCTTTGCTCTGACGCTTTTTGCGGGCATCACCATGGTCAGTACGCTGCGCTACTGGAGTGGCAAGGACATCAATCTGCGTCGCAGCGTGCCATTCATGGTGCTTCCCGCCATCGTCCTTGGCTATGTACTGGTGTCTTCGTATCCACCGGGAGTACTATTCGCGCTGTTTCTCGCCTATGCCCTGTCTGGCTATGTGATGGCGGTATGGACTTGGCGCGGCAGGCGGAAGTGAGTTTGCTGTGGAGGCTGGCGCTGGCACCGTTGGCGTAGGGCAAAGTGGCGTTAACCAAAATTTGTTGCGCGGAAAGAATAAAGACTCTATAGTCATCATCATGTTTGCGACATTAGTCTTGCGCGTCTGCCGCTGCGCGCGAAGCTGCTCCCGCTGCTGCGCCGCGCGCGCTAAATACACCCCCCCCATAATCCGGTTGTTCATAGTGCCCGTCCCGCGAGGGACGGTGAGGCCTTCTTTTGATTTTTTTGTTGCAGCCGCTGCGGTTAACACCGATGAAGCCGGCATCAGCTTCCACTGAAACTTCGTTTTCCAGGAGATAACCATGTCCAAGGACCATTTGATCATTTTCGATACCACCTTGCGCGACGGCGAACAGAGCCCTGGCGCCTCCATGACCAAGGAGGAAAAGCTGCGGATTGCCCGTCAGCTTGAACGCATGCGTGTGGATGTCATTGAGGCAGGTTTCCCTGCGGCATCCAACGGCGACTTCGAGGCAGTCAAGGCCGTAGCCGAGGCCATCAAGGAGTCGACCGTGGCAGGCCTGTGCCGTGCCTTCGACAAGGATATCGCGCGCGCACTGGAGGCCGTCAAGCCGGCGAAATCAGGGCGTATCCATACCTTCATTGCGACCAGTCCGATTCACATGGAAAAAAAGCTGCGCATGTCACCGGATGACGTGCTTGTCGCAGCACAGCATGCGGTGCGTTTTGCACGCAACGGGATCGACGATGTCGAATTCTCATGCGAGGATGCCGGCCGTTCTGATCTTGACTTCCTCTGTCGCATCATTGAAGCAGTGATCAAGGAAGGCGCGTCCACCATCAACATCCCTGACACTGTGGGCTACAACGTGCCTGAACAGTATGCAGAACGCATCCGTCAATTGCGCGAACGCATCCCCAATTCTGACAAGGTGATCTGGTCGGTGCATTGCCACAATGACCTCGGCTTGGCTGTGGCCAATAGCCTGGCTGCAGTGATGGCAGGTGCGCGCCAGGTTGAATGCACCATCAATGGTCTTGGGGAGCGCGCTGGCAATGCCGCGCTGGAGGAGATCGTCATGGCCGTGCACACGCGGCAGGATGTGTTTCCCTGCATTACCCGGATCGACACGACGCAGATCGTCGCTGCATCCAAGATGGTGTCCAGCATCACGGGATTTCCGGTGCAGCCAAACAAGGCGATTGTCGGTGCCAACGCGTTTGCTCACGAGTCGGGCATCCATCAGGATGGCGTATTGAAGCACCGCGAAACCTACGAGATCATGCGCGCCGAAGACGTGGGCTGGAACGCCAACAGACTGGTGCTCGGCAAGCATTCCGGACGTACGGCGTTCAAGGCCCGCCTGAAGGAACTCGGTATCGAGGTCGAAAGCGAGCAGGTACTGAATGTGGCCTTCACACACTTCAAGGAACTGGCCGACAAGAAGCACGAAATCTTTGATGAAGACCTGCATGCACTGATGAATGACGAAATGGTTCTGGCTGACGACGAGCACTACAAGCTTGTTTCCTCGATGTTCCACTCCGAAACCGGCGAAGCGCCGCAGGCGAAGCTGACGCTTTCCGCCGGCGGTGCGGAGCAGCATGCGGAATCCAGCGGCAGCGGTCCGGTCGACGCAACCTTCAAGGCGATCGAGAGCGTGGCCGCGAGCGGTTCCGAGCTGTTGCTCTACTCGGTCAATGCCATCACCACGGGTACCGATGCGCAGGGCGAGGTGACGGTGCG
>JAPLRA010000221.1:0-6396 GCA_026399445.1 Sulfuritalea sp. | reverse complement strand
ACAAGCTGTGTTCCGGGCAGGAAAAGCTCAATCCGCAGCTTTGACGGCCCTGGAAGGAGCGGAGGCACGGGCGTGGCCGAGGCACCCGGCGAACAGCAGCATCGCCAGGGCTGTTTCGGCCATCGCCAGTGCCTGGCTCATGCCCTGATCGGACACTGCCCGCACCAGTCCTTCGGTGACGTAGGCGAGGGCCAGCATGGATGTCCATTGGTGGGTGTAGCGCTCGCCGCGCAGGATACCGAACAGCGGCAGCAGCAGGGGCAGAGCTTTCAAGGCCAGCATGGAGCCGCCGGGACGCAGGGGCGCCAGCCAAAGCTCCCAGGCAAGGCATAAAAACAGCAAGCCGACCAGGCTGCTCGATGTCAGCCGGTTGAACCAGGGATTCATTGAGCGAGCTTTTTCGCGGTCTCAGCCAGGCGGCGCCCCAAGGCGACGGCGAGTAGTTTTTCGTGTTCGCTGGGAGTCGTATTCCCGTTGCTGCCGCTGACATGGCTCGCCCCATACGGAGTGCCACCCTCGCGCGTTGCGGACAGTGCTGCCTCGGTGTACGGGATGCCAAGAATTATCATGCCGTGATGCAGGAGAGGCAGCATCATCGATAGCAAGGTGGATTCCTGGCCGCCGTGCATGCTTGTGGTAGATGTAAACACTGCAGCCGGTTTGCCTACCAATGCGCCCTTGAGCCACAGCCCGCTGGTGGAGTCGAGGAAGTACTTCAGCGGCGCTGCCATGTTGCCGAATCGGGTTGGACTACCTAGCGCGAGGCCGATGCATTCTTCGAGGTCGCCGGCCTCCACGTAGGGTGCGCCCTCATCCGGGATGCCGGCTTCCGCTGCTTCGCAGACGGCCGATACCTTCGGCACCGTGCGCAGGCGAGCGACGATGCCGGGCGTCTGTTCTATCCCGTGCGCGATGTGGCGCGCCAGTTCGCGTACCGAGCCGTGATGGCTGTAGTAAAGAACGAGAATCTCCCGCGTTGCACTTGCCTTCTGCATTTTTCGGCCTCCAGTAGAATCCGATTATATGTGGCTCCTGGCACCCTTTCGGCTGATCGCGCGCACGGTACGCCGTTTTCACGGCGAGCATTGCGTGCAGACTGCAGCCGCCCTATCCTTTGCCACCTTGATCGGTCTGGTGCCAATGATTGCAGCGGCGTTCGCCTTGATATCGCTGCTACCGGTCGGTGTGGGTCTTGGCTTGGCGCTGGAGAAGTTTCTTCTGGCGAACCTGCTGCCGGACAAGGCCGGCGTCATCATCGCGAAATACATTGGCCAATTTGCATCCCGCGCCGGCCGGGTGACGTTTTTCGGCTTAGCTGTGCTCGCAGCGACCGCACTGATGCAGATGCTGACCATAGAGCGGGCTTTCAACCAGATATGGCGGGTCAAGTCCGGCCGGCCGCTTTTGCGACGTCTGGCCATACACGGCCTTGCGCTACTGCTGGGGCCCCTGGCGTTCGGTGCGAGTCTCGCGGCGATCTCGTTTGTCGCCGGCGTGTCGCTCGGTATCCTTGATGAGCCGTTTTGGGTGACGAACTTCGTGATCAGGGGTCTGTTGCCTTTCGCGTTCATGACAGCCCTGTTCGGACTGCTCTATTGGGGGGTGCCCAACAAGCCGGTGAAGGCTTGGCATGCGGTTTTCGGTGGAGCCATGGCCGCACTGGGCTTTGCCGGATTGCAGAAGTTGTTCACGCTGTACATCGCTACCGGATTTACGGTCAACGCGGTCGTCTATGGGGCCTTCTCGGCCATCCCGGTATTTCTGGTCTGGCTCTACGCATCCTGGAGCGTCATCCTGATCGGCGCCCTGCTGGTCGCCGAGTTGCCGAACTCTGCCCGCGCCTAATTGGCCTTGGCGTTACGAATGAACTCGAATACTTCGATGCTGGAAGTTTCGATGAGGCTTCGATGCGGCATGCATTCGGCCACCTGCAAGCGGGCTTCATGTTCCTGCAGCAATGTGAACGGACGGGCGTTGTAGTCGCCCCGCACGGCCAGAATTGCTTCACTGCGGTTGAGCCCCGGCAGGGCTGGCAGCAGCAGGGCCGGTATCGGCGGCTCGGGATTGCGACTGGTCAAGGCTTGTATCCGCACCGGCTGTGCCGAAGGAGCAAGGACTTCCAGTCCCAATTCGACATGGCTGCTGCTCTTGCTGCGCGCCCAGCGCACCAGACAAATCTGCCACGCGGCTCCGGCACCGGTGCGCAAGCCCACGGCACAGCCGGGCACGATGCCAGTGATCTCTCCGACGACATGTGCGATCGCATAGCCTGAAGGGCTTTCGTTGAGCAGCGTCCAATCGCTGTAGGTCAGATCGCAGGCTGTCGATTTCGGCTCTTGTTGGGAGTCGGTCACCAGCGCTGTCCACAAAGTGCTCAGTTGCGTGCAGACCTCGACACGCAACGCCTGAGGGCGTCGGTTGAAGCTGCGTCGACGTGGTGCAGCCCAGCACTGACGTGCCCTTTCCAGCGCGTTGCGGTAGTCGGCCCCGGCTGCCTGAAGTGGCAGTCCGAGTGCCGATGGCGGTATGCCGTCGTTCAATTGATCGAGATGCCGCGCCGCGAGATCGGCAAGCTCGCCAAAACGGAAATAAAGACAAGCCCCGCCTTCCGGCTGAAGACGCGCAAGGGGTACCGGCGGTTGGTCGAGATTGGCGTCAAGCCAGAACCAGTCTCCGGCCGCCTCAGGACGGATCATGTCAATTCTGGTTGCTGCAGAGTAAGTCTCCAGGTAGTCGGCAAGAAAGGCGATCTCGCGCGGGGCGAGGCCTTCCGGCTGTGCAGCGGTGAGCGCCAGCAAGGTCTTGAAACGGATGTCGATTGCGCCGACTTCGGCAGGCAGGGTCGACGTCGGGTCGACCGACTCATGGGCGCGATGATAGAGCGCCTGGGCGTTGCGCCAGAAGTTCATCGGCGTAGGGATCGAGATCAGCAAGGTGGCAACGAACTGTCGCGACAGGTTGAAAAGCCCCTGCAGGCAGATTTGGGATCTGCTGCGATGAATGCGGGCGAGTTCCTGCGGGTCGGCGTCACCGGCCACTTTCAACCAAGTCTCACCCAACTCGGCGCGCAGGCCGATCAAGCCATGGGCGACCGTGCCGAGATGAATTGGCAAAGGTAGCTTGACGTCGAGCAGCATGGGAGTAAGTGCTTCGTCAATTCGTTCGGCGCGCTGCTGGAGCAGTTCGTCGATCTTGAGCCGGTGCAGGACCGGAAGTCCCAGCGAACCAATCGCCGCAATATGATTGCGCAAGGGCACCAGATCCAGCAGCGGATCGTCCTGCTTCGGCTCGGCGAGCCAGTCCAGTGCTTGCTGTAGCTGGAGCGGCGGTGGCGGAGAGGTCTTCTTGCGGCGCATGGTGAGCAGAATGGCCTGGGATGATGCGTGATTCTAGTAGAATCCGGACGCATTTTCTTTTGNNNTTTTGTTGCATTGCGAGGAATTTCATATGACCAGCTTGCTCTCAGCCAAGCCCATCGAGCCGCAGGACCGCCTGATCGTTGCCCTTGATCTTCCGGATGTGGCTGCGGCACGAGCCCTGGTGACCGAGTTGGGTGACGCGGTGGTCTTTTACAAGATCGGCCTGGAACTGTTCATGACGGGGGGGTATTTCGAGTTCTTGCATTGGCTCACAGGCCAGGGCAAGAAAGTTTTTGTGGACCTGAAATTTTTCGATGTTCCCGAAACCGTGCGTTCGGCGGTGAGGGCGTTGGCAAGCAGCGGGGCCACATTTGCCACGATTCACGGAAATCAGGCGATTATGGAAGCCGCGGTCAAAGACAAGGGCGACCTCAAGATCCTGGCCGTCACGGTGCTGACCAGCCTTGATCGCGGGGACCTTGATGACCTGGGATTTTCCTGCGACGTGGACAAGCTTGTCCTGTCGCGCGCGCGCCGGGCTCTGGCGGCGGGAGTCGATGGTATCGTCTCGTCAGGCCTCGAGGCACCCATGATCCGGCGCGAACTGGGCGAAAAGCTCATGGTGGTGACTCCCGGCATTAGGCCCGTGGAGAACAAGCCGATGGACGACCAGAAGCGCACCGTCGATGTCGCGCAGGCCTTCAGGAACGGCGCCGACTACATCGTGGTCGGCCGGCCCATACGCCAGGCAGCGGATCCGCGCCAGGCGGCGCTCGGCATACAGCAGACCATTCGCGAGGTGTTCTCGTTGCCCTGAGGCTGAAGTGACGGGTCGAATTTCGGGGGGGGGGAAGCACCCAAAAGTCGAACGCTACGCCTTGTTTTCTCCTGCTTTTTGAAATAAAATCGCCGGCTTTCCCGCTTTTCAAGAGAACACCATGGTTGTTATTCGTCTCGCCCGCAGCGGTGCCAAGAAGCGCCCTTTCTTCAATATGGTGGTCGCCGATTCGCGCAACCGCCGAGATGGCCGCTTCATTGAGCGCATCGGTTATTACAATCCAGTCGCCGCCGCGAACGAAACCGGACTGGTGATCAATACGGAACGTCTGGCTTACTGGCAGGGGCATGGTGCGCAGTTGTCGCCCACGGCCGCGCGTCTGGTCAAGCAGGCAGCGGCGCCAAAGGCCGCCTAAGTCGCATGATCGTTTTGGGGCGCATTGTCGCCCCGTTCGGTGTTCACGGCTGGTTGCGGGTCCATCCCTTCGGGGACGATCCCGAGGCGTGGCGGAAGATGCCGCAATGGTGGCTTTCCTCAGACGTTGAGGCTGCGGACGAACGCTGGAAGGCGCATGACCTCGAAGCCGTCAAGATTCACGGTGACGGCGTTGTGGCAAAGCTTGCCGGCATTGATGATCGGGATGCATCGGAAGCGCTGGGCAACGTGTATTTTGGGGCGCCGCGCGAGGCTTTGCCGCAGCCGGCGCCGGATGAGTACTACTGGACTGACTTGATCGGTCTGGCGGTAGTGAATATGCAGGACCAGCCCTTGGGCCGGGTCAAGTCATTGATCGAGACCGGTGCCAATGAAGTGCTGGTAGTTGTGGACGGCGAGCGTGAGAGATTGCTGCCGTTTGTCGAACAGGTAGTAAAGGCAGTGGATGTTCCGGGAGGAAGCATCCGCGCTGATTGGGATAGCGACTGGTGAGTTTGCGCTTCGATGTCATCACGCTGTTCCCCGAGATGTTTGCGGCGCTCACGGCATCGGGAATTACCCGGCGCGCGCTGGATCGGGGATTGTGGCAGATCGAATGCTGGAACCCTCGGCAGTGGACGCAGGATGTTCATCGGACGGTGGATGACCGGCCTTACGGCGGCGGCCCCGGGATGGTGATGATGGCCTCGCCGCTGGAGCAGGCGATAGGTGCGGCAAAAGTCGGTGCTGGCGGGACGGCGAAAGTGATCTATCTTTCACCGCAGGGCGCGCGGATCGATCAGCGGCGTGTGGTGGAACTGGCGGCAAGCGATGGAGCGATTCTGCTCTGTGGCAGGTACGAAGGCATTGATGAGCGCTTGATCGAGCGCTGCGTGGATGAGGAACTGTCGCTGGGCGATTTCGTTGTTTCCGGCGGTGAACTGGCGGCGATGGCCTTGATGGATGCCTGCATCAGGCAATTGCCGGGTGCGTTGAATGATGAGGCTTCGGCGGTGGAGGATTCATTTGCCGCAGGCTTGCTGGACTGTCCGCACTACACGCGGCCAGAGTTGTACGAAGGATGTGCGGTGCCGGATGTACTGTTGTCCGGCAACCACGAAAGAATCCGGCGCTGGCGCCTGAAACAGGCGCTGGGGCGGACGTGGCAAAGGCGTCCTGATCTTCTTGAGGGCAGGGCGTTAAGTAGCGAAGAGGCCGATCTGCTGGCGGAGTTCCAGCGGGAAGGTAAATAGAAACGGCGCGCATCAGGACGGAGAATCAGTCCTGCTCTGGGCGCAAGGTTGGCGGGTGTTATCCGCAGCCATAAATGATGGAGTAAAGCAATGAACCTGATCCAGCAACTCGATAACGAAGAAATCGCCCGACTGGGCAAGACCATTCCTGCGTTCGCGCCCGGCGACACCGTGATCGTCAATGTAAACGTGGTCGAAGGCGATCGCAAGCGTATTCAGGCCTTCGAAGGCGTCGTCATCTCCAAGCGGAATCGTGGCCTCAATTCGAACTTCATCGTGCGCAAGATTTCGTCCGGTGAAGGCGTCGAGCGCACCTTCCAGACCTACTCGCCGCTGATTGCGAGCATCGAGCTGAAGCGCCGCGGCGACGTGCGCCGCGCCAAGCTCTACTACCTGCGCGATCGTTCCGGCAAGTCGGCTCGCATCAAGGAGAAGCTGACCCGCAAGGCTTGATTCGACGCCAGGCGGATACAACGAAAAGGGCCGCCCGGCATGCCGGGCGGCCCTTTTCGTTGGGGAGGCGTGAAGATCAGTAGCGCTTCTTGTTGCTCTCGATCAGCGCGTAGGCCGAGTGGTTGTGGATCGACTCGAA
>JAPLRA010000278.1 GCA_026399445.1 Sulfuritalea sp. | reverse complement strand
GGCGCCGCAGCCGGCTTTGCCGCTGAACAGCCGGAAGCCGGCTTGTTCGTCTGTCGTCAGCGCGCCCTGCTCCTTGCCGTAATGCCAGCGGTCGAAACGGGAATTGGCGGAGACCAGGGTGCGCTGGTAGGCCGCCAATGCCTGCCCCACGGTCAGCACGTCGGGTCCGCGCCCCTCGAAGGCCTTCTCGAAACGACCGGCATACTCGGGCAGGACCTTGATCTTCTCGATCACGTAGCCAATGGAAGGGTTGGCCATTTCGTTGCTGGCGAGCAGCGGCCCCCAGGCCTGGTTCTCCAGGCTGAACTCGCGACCGTCGTGGAACAATTGCTCGACATAGGCGACGTTGTACACCGTCGGCGAATTGCGTCGGATACTCTGGCCCTCGAAGCCAATGGCGGTCCCTAGCTCATTGGAGGTGAAGCCCTGTTCGGGCACGTGGCACATTGCGCAGGACAAGGTGTTGTTGTGCGAAAGGCGGCGGTCCATGAACAGCGTCCGCCCGAGTTCGATCCTGGCCTGCGTCAGCGGATTGTCGGGCGGCAGCGGAACGGTCGGCAGGCCAAACGGCGGCGCGAGGCTAACCGGAGTATTGTCCGGCCCGGGGCGTTCGCAGGCGGACAGGACCAGCACCAAGAGCAGCATCGGGGTGCCTGGCAGGGCCTTCACTTCAGCTTGACTCCCTCTTCCATGAGCAGGGTCTTGATGTCGTTCAGTACCATCGCCGGCAGCAGGTAGTCGGTGGTGTAAATCTCCCGCACCGTGCGCTGCCGATCAATGAGGAATACCTTCAGTACGTGGCTGTAGGTGCCGACTGGTTTGCCGGTGGCTTTGTCGATGTCAACGCCGACATCCTGGCCGAAGCCATGCAAAATCGGCAGCAGGTCGCGGCGCGAGCGCGTGGTCAGGAAATCCCAGGCCAGGTGCTGTCGCGCTCCACTGTGGTCGCCTCCGTAGAGGGCCAGGACCTGAGGTGTGTCGCGCACCGGGTCGAAGGAGAGACTGACGAAGCGCACCTGGCCGCGGGTTTCCGGCAGCTTTTCGAGTTGGTCTTTCACCAAATGCATGACAGTAAGTGCATAGGGACAACCATTCGGGTCGGCGCAGGAAGCGTACATAAAGGCCAGCAGCGTGACCTGGCCTTGCGTGAACTCCGACAGCCGGCGGCGCTTGCCTTTGGCATCGAGCACTGCGCCTTCCGTTGCTGGCTGGATTCGCTCCAGCTTGTAGCTGCCTGCTACCGGTGGCACGAAGTCCATGAGCGGCGCCGCCGACGCGAGACAGGCCATCAGCCAGCCAACAATGAAAAACCCGCCTCGGGTGAGGAGGCGGGTTTGATGCGACAGTGCAGGGAATGCCATGCGCAAATACTACTGCTTCTGTGCAAGCAGGGCCGGCAGGTTGGATGCCATGTCGAGTGGCTTCAATGTCGACAGATCGCGTGCCTGGAACTTCATGTGGTGGGCGCGGCCGAGCTTTTCCTTGTAGAAATCGATTTCGAAGGCCAGCTTGAGGTCCTTGCCGTCCCAGTGATACATCTTCAGGAACTGCTCGTCGTCCTTGCCCTTCTTGTCCCAGTTACCCAGTAGCGACGTGGTGTAGTACACACGCTTGCCGTCAAAACTTTGCGAGACCATGTTGACCTGCGAACCGATTTGCTTGGTGAAGGTTTCCTTCGGCTTCATCGGGTCGGACATGTCCCAGTAACGGGTCGTACCGTCCATGAAGGTGTTGATCCACATGCCGCGGCCGTCGGCGGTGATGCTGATATCAACGGGCAGCGGAATCTTGGCCGGGTC
>JAPLRA010000385.1 GCA_026399445.1 Sulfuritalea sp. | reverse complement strand
CCTGCCCGCGAAGCGGAATCCCAGGTATGCAGAGCACGCCAGCGCCGACTTTTGCCACCGGCTTTCCTGCGCTTGATGCCGAACTGCCCGGCGGCGGCTGGCCGCGCGGGGCATTGACCGAACTGCTGCCGCAACGCGAGGGTATCGGCGAACTGGGCCTGCTGCTACCTGCGCTAGCGACGCTCACCGCCGCCGGACAAACCGTGGTGCTGATCGCTCCGCCGCATGGCGCCCATGCGCCGGCGTGGGCCGCGGCCGGGATCCGGCTCGACTGCCTGCGTCTGGTGTTTCCGCGCCGGCCGCGCGATGCCCTGTGGGCCGGCGTCGAGGCCTTGCGTTGCGGCGGCGTGGCGGCCACGCTGCTGTGGCTCGATGCGCTGTTTCGCGAGGCGTTGCCGGCCAACAGCCTGCGCCGCTTGCAGGTGGCGGCGGGCGAGGGTGGTGGCGGGGCTTTTTGTTTTCGGCCGCCGCAGCTTGCCGCCACGGCTTCTCCCGCGCCACTGCGCCTGCAACTGCAGGCGGCGGGCCGGCAATTGCGCGTGCAGCTTTTGAAGCGGCGCGGGCCGCCGGCGCGACAGGCCATCCTGCTTGATGTCGCGCGTCCGGCGGGTTTTGTACAGAGTGTTCCCCATGCTGTGGCTGGCGCTGTATTGCCCGACACGACCGACAGCCGACGACGAAGCTGCGTCGTCGCCTGAAGCACCGGCCGTCCCCGCGACAGCATTTCCCAACCCGGCGCTAGCCTGCTGGGCGGGTCGCTTCACGCCGCACGTCAATCTCGCGCCGGATGCGCTGCGCCTCGAAATTTCCGGCAGCCTGCGCCTGTTCGGCGGACTGCCGCGGCTGCTGCATCTGGTGCGCGAAGAGCTCGCCGCCATGGATATCGCCGCGCAACTCGCGGTGGCTGCGACGCCGCTGGCGGCGCTGTGGCTGGCGCGGGTCGGCTCGGATTCCATCTGCACCGATCTGCCGGCCACGCGCGCTGCACTGACATCGGTGCCGCTGGCCGCGCTGGAACTGGCGCCGCCCCTGGCGCGGCGCATCGAGGGTTTCGGCCTGCGTCGCCTTGGCGATGTATTGGCCCTGCCGCGCGCCAGTCTCGGCGCCCGTCTGGGCAAGGCATTTGTGATCGATCTGGCGCGGGCGCTGGGCGAGATTGCCGATCCGCAAATCTGCTTCGTCTTTCCCGAACGCTTCGAACAGGGGCTGGAATTGCCGGCCCCGGTCGAGGCCGCGCCGGTGCTGCTGTTCGCCGCGCGCCGCCTGATCGCGGCGCTGGCCGGCTGGTTGGCGGCGAGGAATGCGGCCGTGCGCGAAATCGAATGCCTGATCGACCACGGCCATGGCCGGACCACTGCAGTGCCGCTCGCCTTCAGCGCGCCGGTGCATAGTGCCTCCCGTATCGAGCGCGTGCTCAAGGAGCGGCTGGACGCGCTGGTTCTGTCCGCGCCTGCGCTGGCACTGCGCCTCGGTGCGCGCGAGGCGGAGATGCGTGACGCGCGCAGTCACGTCCTCTTCGACGGCGTCGGGCAGCGGCAGGAGGCGCTGGCCGAACTCATGGATCGCCTGGTCGCTCGGCTGGGGCCGCAGGCCGTGCGGGGGCTGGCCTGCCATGCCGACCATCGCCCCGAGCGTGCGAGCCGGGACGGTTCCGTCAAACCTCCGCTCGCGGTGGCGGCGGCGTCAATGCCGCCGCGTCCGCTGTGGCTGGTGACTCCGCCCGAAGCCCTGCGTGAAGCCCGCGGCCGCCCGCAGCGGGCCGGCCCGCTGACGCTGCTGGCCGGCCCGGAACGCATCGAGTCCGGCTGGTGGGATGGTGGCGATGCGCGTCGCGACTACTTCATCGCGGTCGACAACGCAGGCTGCTGGCTATGGATTTTTCGGGACCCACGGCCGCCCGGCGGGTGGTTTCTGCACGGCTGGTTTGCCTGAGTTTCAGTCCGCGCCGGCTGGCTCCGATGGCTTGCGGCACATCGGGCCCTCGACCGGGTTCACCGCGCTTTGCACGATGGCCGAGACGAGTTCATGGATTTCCTCGACGCTGAAGTGCTCGAAGAGACGCCGCGCATAATCGGCGGGAAGTTGCACGATGCGCGACGAGCCGTCCGCCAGCGTGGCGGTGACCCGCATCAGCGCTCGTCCGCTGTCCTCGCCTGCGGCCTCGATCAGGCTTACCTGTTCCGACATCAGCATCGCGTACTCATCCTCGATGGCATCCTCGACGTCATCCGCCAGATCATCCGGCAAGGCGACCACGAAGCCCTCCATCGGATCGGGACGGACCTCGGCGGTGAGGCCGCGAGCGGAAATGAAGGCAAGGAAGCGGTCGCGCAGGCTTGCATCGAACAGGATGTATTCGTTCATTGCTGTCAGCCCGGCTTCTGCGCTATCACGGTAATGAAGGACTTGATGGTCTCGCCCGGCGCGTCGAAATTCCTGAAGTCGGAGTGGATGATGTTCCAGCCGGCGAAGCGGCTTTCCAGCTCGCCCCGCGCCAACAGGCAGTAATGCCCGGGCTGGAACATGTCGAGGTATGTGGTGCCTTCGATCAGCACATTGATCACCACAACTCCGCCCGGGCGCACACCCGACAGCAGCATCGACAGCACGCGCGCCGCCGTCGCGCAGTCGAAGAACATCAATAGTCCGATCGAGACCACGCAATCGAATGCTTCTCTGATTTCGTGGTGTCGCAGGTCGGCCTCGATGGCTTCGACCGGCAGGGCTTCGTCAAGGGCACGCTGCCGCAGGTGGCTGATGGCGGATCGGCTGGCGTCCAGCGCCAGCACCGAACAGCCACGCTTGGCGGCTTCAATCGCCAGATTGCCCATGCCGCAGCCGAAGTCGAGTACGCGCCCCTGCAGATGCGGCAGGGCGGCCAGTTCGAAGGGATTCAGCTTGTAGTCCTGGTTGCGGACCTGCTGCTGAAACTGGCTGTCGAAGAAGGCAATGCTGCTGTTGGTTTTCATGACGGAATTGTGATGCCGGACAAGGCGATCTGTCCAGCCAAAAAAAACCGCCGGACGCGCCGGCGGTTTTGGGTAAAGCCAAAGTCCCTGCTACCTGCGCCGCAGGAGTTGGTGTAGGGGATCGGCATCGCCGCGCCCGGTGCGACACCCTTGACGCCCTTGTTGTCCTTGCGCGGGACATCGTAGACGTGCGAACTGATGTCGTTCACCCAGTAGTTCTTGCCGTCCTTGTTAAGCAGGCCCTTGCCGAAGCCGGCGCCGGTCTGCGCGGTCTTGGCGTTGTGGCAGTCGGAACAGGAGATCTTGCTCACATCCACCGTGCACTTGGCCTTGTCCGCAAGATGTTCCTTCATGTCCTTGCGGTTTTCGTGACAGGCCGTGCACACCTCGGTCGTCCTCGGATCGCGCTTCAACTGATGGACAGATTTGCCGTTGCCATGCGTATCGTGGCAGTCCGAGCAGGCGACCAGCTGGGTGCCGTTGCGATACTTCTTGGCCTTGATCAGATCCGAGTAGGGCTGGTGGTGACCCTTGGAATGCAAGCCGTCGGCCCAGAAATCGGTATCGGCACCGTCGGCCCGGGTGGTGTATTCCTTGAGGAACTGGTTGCGCGAGGTGCCGGGCAACATCATCTTGTTGTCTTTATTGACCGGCTGGTCGTTTTTCAGGAAGCCCTGCGGCCGGCTGTGGCACTGCCCGCACAGCACATCGGCACGTTCCGCCGACAGCTTGTTGGGACTGACGATGGTGGCCGGCATGTCGATTTCCTTTGCCTTGTCATGCACGGAACCGGGACCATGGCAGGTTTCGCAGCCCAGGTTGATCTCGTTGGGCTTGCCGCTGCCGTCGAGGTCGAGCTCGCCGTTGCGATCCTTGGCCGAGCCGGCGATGTAGTCGCCCTTGGCGTTCTTGGTCAGCGTGTACCCGGCGTAATGGCAGGACGCACATTCCTTGTCGAAGGACTTGGCCGGGGGGGGATCGATCAGCTTGTTGGTTTTCTCGTCGAAGAACCAGTCGGCGTGGTAGTCGCGCCAGGGCTTGCGAGTACGGTCAGCAAAACTTTCGTCGCCGTTCTGGTTGAACTGCACGAAGGGGAACAGATTGGCGCCGACGCGAACGAGATAGCGCTGCTTGTAGAGGCCGCCGCCGTAGGTCATGTCGACCGTATAGACGCGCGCCGGGTCCTTCGGGTCCTTGACGTTTTCGGCGCGGAACTTGAGCTTGCCGTCGCTATCCTTGAAGAAGGTGGCGGTAAAGCTCACGCTGGCCGGATCGGCAGGAGCCTTGGTGCTGATCAGGTATTTGTCGAAACCGCGCTTCGGGTCGAAGCCATGGAACCAGAACTTGGTGCCGGCTATGAGCTTGTCCAGACCCTTGTTGAACTCGGGGAAGCGGGAATGATCCTGCAACTTGCTGGGCTTGCCGACGACGGTCATGCCCAGCCGGTGAAGGGTCTTGGTGAAGTGCTTCTGGTCTTCGTGGCACTCGATGCAGGCGGTGCTGCCGATGTAGGTGGCATTCGGCGGCACGTTGCCGGAAATCTTGATCAGCATGGGCGCGGCGCCCAGCTCATCGGTGCCGAGGGACTTGCGCGACTTGTCGCCCCCCGGCAGGTACTTGCTGGTGGCAGGCTCGACATACACGAAGTACTTGCCGCCGGGCACGTCGGCAAAGGCGAACTCGCCCTTGGCATTGGTCTTGGCATTCAGGTAGCGCCCGCGGTTGGCGGCCAAGCTGTCTTCCAGCGGTTCGTCGTTCGGCGAATCCGCCTTGACCTCGATCGGCGTCTTGCCCATCGCGGCCACGTCGGTGGCGGGGATCAGCCAGACCGTGGCATCGGCCACCTTGAGGAAGGTCTCCTTGCTGCCGTCCTCGACGACGCCCTTGAACGGCGCATTCGGGTAAGTCTTGGTACCGGATGGAGTACATCCGAACATCAGAAATGCGGATACGAGCGCCAACAGGCCCCCGGCAATAGTCTTTCTCATCATCATCCCCTTGTCTGCATAGCCCGCGAAATAACCAAGACCTGGAACATCCTTGTTGGCGATACTAGGCTCACTCTAATGAATTCTGTTGATTTATGTCAATGTTAAATAATTCAGGCCTGTCGATCCAGCTCACTGTTGGCTATCCCGGCGGCAGCTTCAGCCGCCGGGATACCTGTCAAATGCAATCGATGACAGACCCTGATTCAAGCTGGTCAGAAATATGTCATCACGCCGAGTGTCAGAGCGTTGTATTTCGACCCCTCCGACCCGGCCTTGGTTGTGGTAAGGCCATTATTGTTGTCGTTATTGGTCAATAGGTACGAGGCATTGCTCTGATTGTTAAGACGCACATATTGGGCGAAGATTTCTGTCTTATCCGCCGTCTTGTGGCCGTTCAGGGCATAACCAACCATGGCATACAGACCCTTTGCGCCAGTATTCGCGTTGCCTCCAGTCATGGCATTCACTCCGCTCTGGTTGCCTGCGACACCATAGCCGCCACGCAAGGTGAACTTGTTATCGAACTTGTGACCGGCGCCGAGGAACCAGGCGTTGCGGCTCATGTCAGCGGCCGCCGTGCCGACGATCGCATCGGAATGGAATGAGAGTTTTTCCCAGATCACGCTGAGAGTGGTGTTGCCCAAGCGATAACCGCCGCCCACGTGCACGCCCTTGTCCTGGCCGGTGGCATTGGCCGTAAGCGCGCCGGAATCCTTGTGCGTCTCATAGCCGACGAAAGCGAACAGCGGCCCCAGGTCATAGTCGGCCGTCAGAGATATGTTGTAAGGATTGGTCGTGGTGGTCTTGCCGGTGTTGGTGGTGAAATAGGCTCTTCCACTGAAGCCGTTGACCTTGGGCGTCCAGTACTGGATGGAATTCGATTGGCGTGGATGGAATATGTCATCGTCGCCGAGTTGCGACACCTGTCCCATGACGAATGTATTAGCCGCAAGGGTGGTT
>JAPLRA010000457.1:4197-8744 GCA_026399445.1 Sulfuritalea sp. | reverse complement strand
GGCGCTGGCCGCCGGAAAGCGTCGAGCCGTGTTCGCCGACCAGGGTGTCGTAGCCTTCAGTCAGTTCCAAGATGAATTCGTGCGCGCCGGCCAGTTTGGCGGCGGCCATCACGGCTTCGATGGGCAGGCCGGGATCGGTCAGCGCGATGTTGTCGCGGATGCTGCGGTTGAACAGCATGTTCTCTTGCAGCACGACACCGATCTGGCGGCGCAGGCTGGAGCTGTCGGCCATCGCCAGATCGATGCCGTCGACCAGCACGCGGCCACGCTCGGGCAGGTAGAGCCGCTGCGCGAGCTTGGTCAGCGTGCTTTTGCCGGAGCCGGAGCGGCCGACGATACCGATGACTTCGCCCGGCTCGATGGCGAGGCTGATGCCGCGCAGCACTTCCGGTCCGTCGGGCCGGTAGCGGAAGGCCACGTCGTCGAACTCGATCTTGCCGGCCAGCGGCGGCAGCGTTGTTCCAGCCCGGCCGCCCTGCCCGGCTGATTTGCCAAGCTCGGTGCGGGTGTTGAGGATATCGCCCAGGCGCTGCACCGAAATGCCGGTCTGCTGGAAGTCGGTCCAGAGTTGCGCCAGACGCATGACCGGCGTGGCGACGCGCCCCGCCAGCATGTTGAAGGCGATCAACTGGCCCATGCTGAGGCTGCCGTCGATCACCAGCCGGGCGCCGAGCCACATGGTGACCAGCGTCACCAGCTTGCCGATCAGGGATACGCCTTCGTGCGCCAGTGTGCCCAGCGCCGCGGTGCGAAAGCCGGCGGCGACGTAGGCGGCGACCTGGTTGTCCCAGCGGCGAATCATCTGCGGTTCGACGGCCATGGCCTTGACGGTGTCGATGCCGTTGATGGTTTCGACGAGAAAGGCCTGGTTCTCCGCGCCGCGATTGAACTTCTCGTGCAGGCGGGCGCGCAGCAGTGGCGTGATGCCGACCGAGATGAGGACATAGCAGGGCAGCGAAATCAATACCACCAGCGTCAGCCAGCCGCTATAGACCAGCATGACGCCGATGAAGACGACCGAGAACAACAGATCGAGCACCAGCGTGATGGCGTTGCCGGTGAGGAACTGGCGGATGTTTTCCAGTTCGCGTACCCGCGCCACGGTGTCGCCGACGCGCCGTGCCTGGAAGTAGGCCAGCGGCAGATTCAGGAGATGCCGAAACAGCCTCGCGCCGAGTTCGACGTCGATGCGGCTGGTGGTGTGGGCGAAGACGTAGCTGCGNNCCGGACAGCGCCACCTCGAACAGCATGACGACCAGCAGGCCGATGGCGATGACGTCGAGCGTGGTCATGCCGCGATGGACCAATACCTTGTCCATCACCACCTGGAAGAACAAGGGCGTCACCAGCGCAAAGAGTTGCAGCACGAAGGAGACCAGCAGCACTTCGCCGAGCAGCTTGCGGTACTTGACCACCGCCGGAATGAACCAGGTGAAGTCGAACTTGGCGAGTTCGCCGGCCAAGGATGCTCGCGAAGTGAACAGGATCAGCTCGCCGTTCCAGCGCGCAGTGAATTCCGCGGCGGGCAGGACTTGCGGGCGTTCGACGCGCGGGTCCTGGATCAGGACCTGCTCGGCATCGACCCGGGCGAGGATGAAAAAATGGCCATCGGAATCGATGGCCATGGCGGGGAGCGGTGTCTGTGGCAGGCGGGACAAATCGGTGCGAACGAGTTTGGCCTTGAGGCCGAGCTGTTTGGCGGCCAGCAGGATCTGAGGCACCGTAAGGTTCTTGCCTGACTCGCGGAAATCGTGCGCCAGTTGATCGGCATCAGCGGCGATATTGTGGAAGCGGGCCAGCATCACCAGGCCGATCAGGCCGGTGTCCGGTTCACGCTTGGCATCAGCCGGGGCGCCGCTCTCTGCCGGTTCGGCAATAAGCGTCAGCCCCGAGTCACTCATGATGGCTCAGGGGTATCGTACAGATCGAGTGCCGGGTTCGAAGTTCCATATATGCAGATGGATTGGCATGCGCACGTCGGTCGACGCGAACCCAGCATACTGAGTGTCGTTTGGTCTTGATGTCCGTTTCGCCGCGTTCCCGGCGCAAGCGGTTGACGACCTGGCTGACCGCGACCCGACTTGCACCCACCATGCGCGCAATCTCTGCGTTGGAGAACAGGTTTTCGGAATTCAGGCCCAGCGAGTCGCAGTATCGATTCAGGGCCTGGACCCGGTCTTCGACCTTGCCCCGCATCAGTTCGACCTGCCGGTTGGTATCGACCAAACGTCGTGCGATCTTGCGCGCCACCGATATGGCAAAGGGCGGATGGCTTCGCATGCTGGCCATGAAATCCACACCGGGAATGGAAACGATCTGACAGGGCGTCAACGCCACGATCGTGGCGGAGCGTCCGCACTCCAGCAGCGCACCCAACTCGCCGATGATATCGCCGGCGCCAACGAGGGCTACCACGACCTGAGGGCGCGAACGCGAGCGCATTTCCTGCTTTCCGGTGACCTGCGCTACATCGGCGAAGCCACCACCACGGAGGATCTTGACGCAGCCGGAAACGACAAAATACACCGCACCCGGAGGCTCATTCTGGCGCGTGATTTCCATGCTCGGTTGGTACTGCCCCCAGTCCGCCACCGCGGCGAGCTTTATCAGCAGGCTTTCTGGAAAGTCCGTCAGCAGAGGCACTGTGCGCAGGGTGGTCGGCGTTGGCTGCGGCCGAGTCTCTTTCTTCACCTTGGGCCTTGCGACAACACGCGTGCTGGCCCTGGCAACAAGATGCGTTTGTTGGCCGTCTTCCAACCCGTCGGAGTTTTGCCGCCGATTGCTGCTCATGCTGTATGCGGATCCGGTATAAACCCGAAGCGTGCGGGAAGCTCAGCATGACGGATGGCCTGCAAGGGCATGCCGCGCCAGAAGACACCCGAATCGCCTTTCATTGTCGCCAGCAGCGCATCTTCGGTAGAAATCTCGCCATCGACGCTCTGACACTCCGCAAGAAAGCCCGGCAGGTCCCGGTCATCCAGGAGCCCGATACCCAAGGCAGTATCCAGCACTACGCTGCCTTCATCATCGAGATAGGCGGCGGTGATTGGGCTGACAGCGACGCCGGTATGCGCAGTCAAAGTGCCATCGGCCTCCATGCGCAAGTCCAGCGGTGTGTAGTCGAGCGCAACAAATACCGCTTGCGGACCGTTCTGGAAAATCCAGTTGCCTGATGCATCGGCGCTGTAATGACTATTGATGAAGCCGATCAGTCCTGCGTGGCGAATGATTTCCCCCTGGAGTCGCCAGCATCCGCGGCGATCGAGAGAAAGCCATCCGTAGCAGGCGGGAACCTTGGGCCACTTGACAGTGGCGGAAGGATCAGAGGTCAAGAGCGACTTGGCGCCCGCTGTCGAAAACCGTCGATCACGGCAACAAGTGAGTCGACTACCTTCGGATCGAAAACCGAGCCTGAATCCTGCCGGATCATTGCCAACGCCTGTTCATGCGTAAAGGCCGCACGCCAGGGACGCCGGGAAACCAGCGCCGTATAACTGTTGGCGACAGCGACAATCCGTCCCGAGAGCGGGATGTTCATGCCCTTCAAGCCCGACGGGTAACCCTTGCCGTCAAACCGCTCGTGGTGAGTCAGTGCCACTTCCCGCGCCAAACCGATCACGCGGCCCACGGCAACGGTCGCAAACACGTCCCGCAACGTGCGCTCTCCGCGTTCCGGATGCGAGCGCAGCAAAGTACGTTCATCGGGCGAAAGTTCGGCCGGCTTCTCCAGAATGCTTGAAGGAATGCCGTCATTGCCGATGTCGGCAAACATCGCGGCGCGCTCGATCAACTCCGGGTAGCGGCTGTAGGTCATGCGCAATGCGCCCTTCTCTCGCATGTCTTGCGCGATGTCCCGGCTCAAACGGCCGTAGCCGGCGATGTAGGGAATGGTCAGGAAATCCGCGCGTCCGGTCACCTTCGCCAGAAGCGCGATCTCGGCATATTGATCCAGGCGGGACTGCTCGACAAACTCGAAATTCTGGTACGCCAGCACGATCTTTTTGCAGAACTTGTCGATCAGCGGCAGTTCGGTGTCCTTGATCTTCCTCGGCCCGCCGATATAGACGGCGACGTCGATCAGGTCGGGGAGTGGCACCATGAAGATCGATCGCTTGTCATCGGCATAGGAAGCACGACTGGAAAACGCCTTGGCAATTTGACGGACACCTTCCGCATCGAGAACCTGTTCGACCTTTCCGCCAATCACCGGATCGCAGTTACCCACGGCCGCCATGACCACATCCTGTCCGTCCTCATTGCGCCGCCGGATGAGCAGCAGCAGATCGTCCTTGCCGACGTCGAGCAGCGTGCCAAGCTGCATGAGCAAGCCGGAAACAAACAGGTTTTGCGATCGAAAGTCCATGTTGCTGGCGGCATCGAGCATTTTTGCCAGTCCGGCCCGATTCGATTCGATCGTCTGAAAATCCTCGAACGACCGGAACGCGGAAACCAGCGAGGTGAACAGCTTGTCCGCAGTCAGTTCAGCCTTGGATTTGTAGTCGTTGATGTGATACTTCAGCACCACTTCCTTTTCGGGCGCGTGACCT
>JAPLRA010000457.1:707-4172 GCA_026399445.1 Sulfuritalea sp. | reverse complement strand
CTGCCCTGTGCGCAGGATGATGCGCACCATGTGATTGCCGATTTCGTCACGAATGCGTTCGACGACCTGCAATCCGGCGTCGGTGGTTTCCATGACCACATCGAGAAGCACGGCGGCCGTATCCGGATGGGCGCGGATCAAATCACACGTGGACTTGCCATCATAGGTGTCGAGGAATTCGATGCCGCGATCCTTGAACCTGAAATCCTTCAGCACCAGCTTGGTTGCCAGATGAACGTCCTCGTCATCATCGGCAATGAGCAGCTTCCAGGGCTTCCTATGCCCTTGCGTGGGGGTGTCTTCGGCGAGAAAGCGCATCTCGCCGTCCTCGTCAGATAAACCCTTTCCGCTGTTGCTCATTGCCCTGTTTCAGCCAGTTCAGTGATGATGACCGTGCGCGCCGTGAGGATGGCCATGGGAGATTTCTTCGGCGCTGGCAGTGCGCACTTCGGTCACGGTGCAGGAGAACAGCAGCGCTATGCCGGCCAGGGGATGATTGCCATCGACCACGACCTTATCATCGGCGATGTCGGTGATGGTGAACAGCGCGTCGTCTTCTTCGCCGTCCTCGCTGCCGCGCTCGAACTGCATGCCGACTTCGATATTTTCCGGGAACAACTGCCGCGACTCGATGGCGACGAGTTCGGCGTCGTATTCGCCAAAGGCGTCTTCGGGTTCCAGCTTGACTTCCAGGGCATCACCCACGGCTTTGCCCTGAAGCTCTTCTTCGATGCGGTCAAAAATCCCACCATAGCCGCCATGCAAATAGACCAGCGGCGCCGCGCCTTCGTCGATGGACGTGCCATCGGTGTCCTTGACGCTGTACTTGAGGGTGACGACGGTGTTTCTAGCGATGAGCATGTTGCCTTCCTTTGCCATTGAGGCCTTTTACCAGTTGATAGACCTCGGCGGCATGCCCTTTCGGTTGCACATCGTAGAGGGCGTGACGCACTATGCCTTCCTTGTCGACGATGAATGTCGAACGTATTACACAGAGCTTCTTGTGGCCATCCCGTTCACGGAACTGGGACACGCCGAACTTGCGGCAGACTTCACCTTCTTCATCCGACAACAGCCGCACCGAGAGACCATGCTTGTCGCGGAAGTCCGCATGCGACAGACAGTCGTCGCGCGATACGCCGAGGATGACGCAATCGAACTTGGCGAACTCGTTTTCGTGATCCGAAAAATCCGCCGCCTCGAGCGTGCAGTAGGGCGTTCCGTCGCGCGGATAGAAAAACAACACGGCGTTCTGGTGACCGCGCAGCGAACCAAAATCGAACCACTCCATGTCGGCGTCGGGCAACGAAAACTCCGGCGCTTTCTCTCCTTGATGCAGCATGCGGTTCTCCTTCGACGGCGAACTCGATTCATTCTAACCGAGTCTGCGGGGAAGGAATCAAGTCCCCCCAAGCTGCGCGTTCCCCTCCTCTTCGATTGCCAGAACGTCCTCGCGCCGATGGGGGCTGGCGAGGTATTCGAGGGAGCGCATTTCGATCAGACGACTGACGGTGCGCTTGAATTCTTCGGCCTGCACGCCCTCGGTGTAGAGCGCTTCCGCCGGGCAGGCGGCGCTGATGATGAGCTTGACGCCGTGGTCGTAGAGCACATCGACCAGCCAGGTGAAACGTCGCGCCGCGCTGGCCATGTCGGCGCTCATTTTCGGCACCTTGGAGAGGAACACGGTGTGGTGCCGGTTGGCCAGCCAGAGGTAGTCGTTCTGCGAGCGTGGGCCATCGCACAATGTGGCGAAATCGAACCAGACGATACCCGGCGCACGGTGCACCACGGGCAGCATGCGGCCCAGCACTTCGACCGGGGTGGCGTGTCCGGCGCCGCCGGCAATGGTGTGAAAGGTGCGCTCAATGGCGGCGTCGGCGGCGGCATCGACGGTGGCGATGAACACCTGGGCCTGCTCGAGGGCGCGCAGGCGATAGTCGATGCCGGCGTCGATCTCGATCACGTCGAGCTTCTGCTTGAGCAACTCGATGGTCGGAAGAAACAGCTCACGCTGCAGGCCGTTCGGATACAACCCCTCAGGCGGGTAGTTGGAGGTGATGCAGAACACCACGCCGGCATCGAACAGGGCCTGCATCAAGCGGCCCAGCATCATGGCGTCCGCGATGTCGGAGATGTGGAATTCATCGAAGCACATCAGGCGCGTTTCGCGGGCGATGCGCGCGGCGACCTTGGTCAGCGGATCGGATTCACTGCGATGCGCCTGCAGTGACTGATGCACCTCTCGCATGAAGGCGTGAAAATGCACTCGACGCTTGCGCTCATAGGGCACCGCGGCAAAGAAGCAATCCATCAGGAAGCTCTTGCCGCGCCCCACCCCGCCCCAGAACCAGACGCCGCGAGGCAGTTCGGGATGCACCAGCATCTTTCTGAGCCGGCCGCGCCGCGCCACCTTGAGCGCCAGCAGGTCGTCATAGAACCTCTGCAGGCGCCGCGCCGCGATCAGTTGTGCAGGATCGGCCTCAATGCCGCGCTCGGCGAGCGCGGCATTGAAGCCTTCGATCATGCCGTCCTTAGGGACCTTGAGGATTTTGTGGGGCATCAAATAGAAGGGCGGCCGGGCTGGCCCGACCGCCCTGAAGTGACGGGTTGCAAGTTCAGAAGTGCAGCGCGCGCTTGTCCACTGCCAGCGACGCTTCGTGCATCGCCTCCGACAACGTCGGATGGGCATGGCAGATGCGCGCAAGGTCTTCCGACGCGGCGTTGAATTCCATCGCCACCACGGCCTCGGCAATCAGTTCCGACGCATTGTTGCCGATGACATGGACACCCAGGATGCGGTCGGTCTTGGCGCAGGCCAGCATCTTGACGAAGCCGGTGGTGTCGCCCTGCCCCAGTGCGCGGCCGTTGGCGGCAAAGGGAATCTGCCCGACGCGGTATTCGACGCCTTCGTTCTTCAACTGCTGCTCGGTCTTGCCGACCCAGGCGATTTCTGGATGCGTGTAGATGACCCAGGGCACGGTGTCGAGATTGACGTGGCCCTTCTGGCCGGCGATGCATTCGGCCACCATGACGCCCTCTTCCATGCTCTTATGCGCCAGCATCGGGCCGGGTACGACGTCGCCCACGGCCCAGACGTTGGGCAGGTTGGTGCGGCAATTGTGATCGACGGCAATATAGCCGCGCGGATTGATGCTCAGGCCGACATTCTCGGCGCCGAGGCCCTCGGTATGCGGTACGCGGCCGACGGAAACAATCAGGCGGTCGCACTGCAGGGTCCGCGTTTCATCGCCCAGTTCGTATTCGACAGTGACGCCCTTCTTGCCGGTTTCAACCTTGGTGATCTTGACCCCGAGCTGGATGTTGAGTCCCTGCTTCTGGGTGAAGACTTACTTTTCCGGGAGACGGAGCCGCGAAAATCCGATTCTATTCCCGCCGGGAAGGCCAAAACAATATACGGCGGAGCGTTCTAAATGGCTTCCCCCCAATGCGAAAACGGATTCACAA
>JAPLRA010000457.1:0-647 GCA_026399445.1 Sulfuritalea sp. | reverse complement strand
ACTTGCCGTGGCCGGGCAGCAGCGTCACCTTGTTCTTCTTGAACAGGCCCTTGATGCCGCTGGTGAGCTGACCGACGATGTTGTCCTTGCGCTTGATCATGGTCGCCACATCCATCTTCACGCCGGTGGTGGAAATGCCGTGCATGACGAAGGAATGGCTGGCCTGCTCGTAGAGCTCGGAGGATTGCAGCAGCGCCTTGGAGGGAATGCAGCCCACGTTGAGGCAGGTGCCGCCGAGGCGCACTTCGCCCTTCGGATCGGCATAAGCCTCGGATTCGATGCAGGCCGTGGACAGGCCCAGTTGTGCGGCGCGAATCGCCGCCACATAGCCGCCGGGGCCGCCGCCGATCACTACCACGTCGAATTGCTTGTTTGCCATGTCGGATTCCTTACACGTCGAGCAGCAGGCGCGCAGGATCTTCCAGCGCTTCCTTCATCGTGACCAGACCGAGCACTGCTTCGCGACCGTCGATGATGCGATGGTCGTAGGACAGCGCGAGGTAGTTGATCGGGCGGATGACGATCTGGCCGTTCTCGACCACGGCACGATCCTTGGTCGCGTGCACGCCGAGAATGGCCGACTGCGGCGGGTTGATGATCGGCGTCGACAGCATCGAGCCGAAGGTGCCACCGTTGGAAATGGAGAA
>JAPLRA010000275.1:1364-2748 GCA_026399445.1 Sulfuritalea sp. | reverse complement strand
CAAGCTGATGATATGGGGCCATCCCTACATGGCGCCGCTGATCCTGGTCGGCTTCCTGAGCCTGTGGGCCACGCGCAAGGCGGAGGCCCATCCGGCCAAGTCCGCTTTCGTCGCGTCTTTCTTCCTGTTCGCCGTGGGCGGCGTGCTGGCCTACATGATTCAAGGCGTCAACGTGGTGATCCCGGCGCACTACCATGGCTCGACCGTCGGCGTAACGCTTGCCTTCATGGGCCTGGCCTACGTGCTGCTGCCGCAACTGGGCTTCGGCGAGGTGGCGGGGCGCATGGCTCGCTGGCAGCCCTACGTCTATGGCGGCGGGCAACTGATTCATATTCTCGGCCTGGCCTGGTCCGGCGGCGTTGCCGCAGAAGATCGGCATGGGCATGATGGGCCTGGGCGGCCTGATTGCCGTCATCGGCGGCATCATGTTCGTGCTGGTCTGCCTCAAGGCAATGACGGGGTGGAAGCGCAGATAGCAGGGATTCCATCGACCGCAAGACGGAGGAACGCCACTTGGACGATTTGCTGCCCGCCATCGAGGTAGAGACTGCCGCAATGCCGCGGTTTTCAGTGATCTGGATGCACGGCTTGGGCGCCGACGGTTCGGATTTTGAAGCGGTCGTGCCGGAGTTGGGATTGGCTGGCGGTCCCGGCGTGCGCTTCATCTTTCCGCATGCACCGCACATGCCGGTCACCTGCAACGGCGGCTATGTCATGCCGGCCTGGTACGACATCGTTTCCCTCGACAGCAGCAGCCGTACCGTGGACGCCGCCGGAATCATTGCTTCCCGGCAGGCGATCCGGCGCCTCATTGAACGAGAGAATCAGCGCGGCGTGCCGTGCTCGCGGGTTTTTCTGGCGGGATTTTCACAGGGCGGCGCCGTCGCCTACACGACGGCACTGACCCATCCGGAAGCCCTGGCGGGCGTCATCGCGCTATCGACCTACATCCCGACCCCGCAGCTGCTCGAAGACGAAGCGACAGCCGCCAACAAGGCTGTGCCGGTTTTCGCGGCCCATGGCAACGAAGACGACGTGGTATCGCCCGAACTGGGGATTCGTGCCAGAGACTTCCTGACGCGTCACGGCCATCAGGTCGAGTGGCATGAATACTCGATGCCGCACTCGGTTTGCCTTGAAGAAGTGCAGAAAATCGGGCGATGGATCAGGGACAGGATGGCTGCATCATGAATTTGCGCATGACGCCAAACGCATGTTCGTTCTCTGGCACGTGAATGGGTCCGGGGTACTGAGCAAGTGAGCGACGATCCGGTTTTTTCTGCGCCACTCCCACGGCGGCAACGGTGCGGCATCCTGCCATAATCCGATCCGCCTGGCCTTTGCATCGAACTCGGCGTATTCGTAGTACCCCTGGTCTGCCAGC
>JAPLRA010000275.1:0-1343 GCA_026399445.1 Sulfuritalea sp. | reverse complement strand
CCACCATGCAAGCCCGGCTTCGATCTGGGCCAGCCCGGCATCGAGCGTCCGGGGGCAGGTCGGACAGGGAGGGGTTTGCAGCATCACTGTGCCGATGATGCGTCCGTAGCGAGCACGCTGACGCCATTCGACCTTGACCTCCTTGCCAAGCACCAGATCGGACAGATGCTGCTTCGATTCCTGACCGAATGGCTGTCTGGTTTCGGGAGCGTCGATAGCGGCGAGACGGATCGTGTGCCGAGCCCTGGCGCTGCCGACCATGGTGATGGTGGCACCGTCGCTGATGCCGATAACCCGTCCGGCAAGCGTGTCAGCTACTATTGGCCCTGCCTGAAGCAGCGCGCCCAGCACAGCGAGATAGCGAACCATGGACACGAGCAATCCACCCTCTCAGGAATTCAAGGCCGGCTAGCCTCGTCACAAATCAACGATCACTGGAAAGTAGATCATGCTACCCCGTTCAAGTGTGAAGAAAGCAGAACGATTACGCGGTCTGCGTGAGTTACCTGAGCAACCGGGATGCCGCCAATGAGGTGGTTGCCTCGATTGCCGCAAGGGGCGGCGTGGCGCTTGCCGTTCAGGCAAATGTCGCCGTCGAGAAAGAGGTAGTCAGCCTTTTCGAGCAGGTCGATAGATCCCTGGGGCGTGTCACGGCCCTGGTCAACAACGCGGGGATCCTGGAGAAGCAGAGCCGTGTCGAGGATATGGATTCCGCACGCATCGGCCGGATTTTTTCCACCAATGTGATCGGCAGCTTCATCTGTGCCCGGGAAGCCATACGCAGAATGTCAACGAAACACGGGGGCGCCGGCGGTGCCATCGTGAATATTTCCTCCCGCGCGTCCCGCCTCGGCTCGCCGAACGAGTACGTCGACTATGCCGCATCGAAGGGGGCGATTGATACCTTCACCATCGGTCTGGCAAAGGAGCTTGCCGCCGAGGGTATCCGCGTCAATGCCGTCAGTCCTGGAATCATCCATACCGATATTCATGCCAGCGGTGGCGACCCTCATCGTGTGGATCGAATGAAGGACGCCATCCCGATGAAACGCGGCGGCACTCCCGAAGAGGTTGCCAGGGCCGTGCTTTGGCTGCTCTCCGAGGATTCGTCCTACACAACCGGAGCGTCCATTGACGTGGCGGGCGGTCGCTAGCTGAGCAAAGCTGGCTCGAGCGACTTCCCGCCAGAGTCGGCGCTGGTGATACGGTGGCTTACTGTTTCGGCTGGATCGCCATCGAACGTGGGGAGATGTTGAAGGCATCGGAGAAGCACATGCCTTCCTCGGCGCCCCGATCCTTCAGGGTCGGGAAGATGGCCTCGACCATTTTTACCGAGCCGCAGG
>JAPLRA010000349.1 GCA_026399445.1 Sulfuritalea sp. | reverse complement strand
CGAGCTCATGTCCGCCAGTCTTTCCTCGTCCAGTCTTGCGTCTGCCGCTGCGCATCCCGGCCAATGTGGCGGGCACTGCAGCCAGGTGGTCGATGCCCTCGAGCTGACCCAGCAACCACAAGGCGTTGCACAAACTGCCCAGGCTGCTCGTCGGCTTGCCGGCCTCCAGCGCACGATAGGTGTTGATCGAACAGAGCATCCGGCTCGCCATGTCGCGCAGCGAGAAGCCGCGCTCGATGCGGCAGGCGCGCAAGCGCGCGCCGAGGTTCGCGAGACTCTCGGCGACCTCCTGCGAGATGGAACTCAAGCCCGCTGACAATTTGGCCATATCAATATAGTGACACTTACACGCTATAACAATCACTATATTGATATATTGTTCAGATGCAAGTGATTTGTTTCCGATTGAGTGGGGCGACCGTGCAGGTGTTGGCTCCACGCCACGCCGTGGCGGATCTATTCAGTGGATCCCTAAATCAGAAGAAGGAATTCGAGCACTATTTCCCCGCGCTCAACACTCGCCTCGACGGATTCGCAGCACAACCCAGCGTTCATGACAATTCATGCAATATTGAAGTAGTACTTCATTTGTGCAAGAATGGCTCAAATGTTTCCGCGCCATATTCTTCCCGTTCTGCAGGATCGCGCCCGGCATCAGCCGGTGGTGACCATTACCGGGCCGCGCCAGTCAGGCAAGACTACTCTGTGCCGGATGGCCTTTCCCGATCGACCCTATGTCAATCTCGAGCAGCCCGATACGCGCGAGTTCGCCCGCAGCGATCCGCGTGCCTTTCTCGACCGCCTGCGCGATGGCGCGATCATCGATGAAATCCAGCGGGTGCCCGATCTTCTTTCCTGGATTCAGGTGGATGTCGATGCGAACCCGGCACCCGGCCGCTACATCCTCACCGGCAGCCATCAGTTCGAGCTGAGCCGGCACATCGCCCAGTCGCTCGCCGGACGAACGGCGCTGCTCCGGCTTTTGCCGCTCTCAATGGCCGAGTTGGCGGCGGCCGGTCCGCTGTCTACCGACGAACTGCTGCACCGGGGCGGTTATCCGCGCATCCACGCCGACCACCTCGATCCAGCCGTGGCGCTGGGGGACTATTTCGAGACCTACGTTCAGCGCGACCTGCGCGAACTGGTGCAGTTGCGGCACCTCGCCGAGTTCGAGCGTTTCGTGCGCCTGGCCGCCGGGCGGGTCGGGCAGTTACTCAATCTGCAAAGCCTGGCGGCGGATACGGGGGTGTCCGGCCACACGGCGCGCGAATGGATTACCTTGCTCGAAGCCTCCTTCATCGTATTTCGTCTGCCGCCGTGGTTTGCCAATATCGGCAAGCGCCTCGTCAAATCGCCGAAGCTGTATTTCCATGATGTGGGGCTCGCTTCCTGGCTGGTGGGCATCCGGCAGAGCGAACATCTTGCGGCACACCCGTTGCGTGGGCACCTGTTCGAGAACCTGGCGGTGCTGGAAGTGTTGAAAACCTACAGCAATGCCGGCGAGCGCCCCGATTTGCATTTTTTCCGTGACAGCGCCGGCAACGAAGCCGACCTGGTGCTGGAAAACGGTTCAACCCTGACGCTGGTCGAGATCAAGTCGGCCAGGAGTGTCGCCTCCGATGCGATGCGTGCGCTCGCCGCCATTCGGCGCGGACTGGGAGAGCGAGCGACGTGGAGCGCTCTGGTCTATGACGGAAGCGATGCCCAGCGGCGCAGTGACTATGACGTCGTGCCCTGCAGGGAAGTGCGGCGCTGGCTTGCCGGTGAATGAGGCTGGTGTGTCGGCCCCTTAATGGATGCCGTGCACAAGTCCAGTCCAGCGGCATATCAACCATTCGCGCACGATTCTCGGTCGAAACTGTCGCGCAGCCCGCCATGCCCAGGCGCGCGGCGGCGACAAATAGTCGTGGGAGTCTTGCAATCGACATGATCAATGCCTCGTCCCTGCTTCAAACCGTGAAATAGTGAACAAACATGATGGGAACTTTCCGGAAACGTTTGCAATATCGAATGCTCACAATGCAACAAGACGCGTGCGCAGTCCGTTCGCTAACGTACCAAGATGACGCCCGCATTCGATGCACGATATGTTCGGTATCGCACAGATTGCCGACCTGACGCGGAACAGGATTCACATTGAGGAATGCCTGTGCCCGAATGCACGGCCGCGCGAGCAGCCAATCATCAGCAGGAGGCCTTCCCGTCGGCAAAAGGGAAAGCAATCATGAAATCCGGATCGTTTCGCGGCACCTTGTTGGCGACGTCGGCCACGATGATCGTGGCAGGTAGCGCGATGATGATGCTGGCAAGAACCGCCTATGCCGATACTCCGCGGCAGGAAAGCGCTGGTGAACTGCTCGACGACGCAGTGATTACCGCCAGGGTAAAGGCCGCCCTTGTTCAGGACGAAACAGTGAGCGCCCTGCGCATCAAAGTCACGAGCAACAACGGTACCGTGCAGTTGAGTGGCTTCGCCAATTCCCTACGGGAGGTCGACCGCGCTGCGGAGATTGCACGCGGAGTTCCTGGCGTCAAGGACGTAAGCAATGACATTCTGCTGAAGCAGACTTCTCGCTGATGACTGTCACAAGGACAAGGGACCAGGCTGGCGCCGTATCGTCAGCGCCGACTTCCCGCGTCAAAGCTAGAAAAAGCTATACCTCGACCCGATTCCGGCCACCCTGCTTGGCCCGGTAAAGCGCCGCATCCGCCTCGGCAATCAATGCGGTGATATCGGCGGCTTGGCCGGCGTCGCCCTGTGCTATGGACAAACCAAGGCTCACCGTATAGGCAGGCAATGCCTTGTCGCGATGAGTTTCGATCTCGCGCCGGATCCGCTCCGCGACATTCATGCCTTCGGCCATGCCGGTATCGGGCAGCAGAATCACGAATTCCTCGCCGCCGAAGCGCGCGAGGATGTCCGGCAGTCGCAACATATGCCCCGCGCGAACCGTGAAGTCCTTGATCACCAGGTCGCCGACGTGGTGGCCGTACTTGTCGTTGACCTTCTTGAAGAAATCGATGTCGGACGTAATGACTGCCAGCGGCCGGTGCGCGCGCATGCTGCGCGACCATTCCACGTCTGCCCGGGAAAAAAACGCCCGCCGGTTGAACGCGCCGGTCATCGGATCGCGGGTCGCCATGAATTCCAGTTCGGCCCGTAGCCGCTCGTTGGTCAGCAGAATGAATCCAACCGACAAACCCAATACGCCGAGCGAAAACATGCCGAGATATACCTGCTGGATCAGGTTGCGATCAAAAATGTCGTCGGTTTGATCAACCGCTGTGGACAACGTGGTCAAACGCCAAACCGCCACCGCCACCCCAAGCACAAAGAACCCGCACAGAAAGCGACTGCCGAATCCCGTCGGTGTGGCGCGCCACGCGAGCACCGCCCCGGCAGAAAACAAGCCTATGTGCGCCAGAGACATGATGAAAATGCGGCCCTGATAGCTGTGACTGCCGTAAGTCAGCCAAACAGTCAGGATCACGACTGCGGCGATACCATCGAGGCCGGGGCGCCATTTGGGTTGCTGACCCGAATAACGCTGCAATCCGATGATGAGAAGGAATTGTCCCAGCAGCAGCGCTCCACTCGCGACAACGATGGCAAGCACATCCGGGAAAATTCCGCGCATGGAAGCCAGCCCTGACGCGCTGCCGATAAGCACGACGGCCAGCGCCCAGTCGTTCAATCCTTCGATATCGCCGGGAAAACTCCTTGCCTGCACCCACAGCACCAGTGCGCAGAACATCCCCAACAGGTTGGCGACAAGAAGAAAGGTTCGTGGATCGATGAGTTCCGTCATCATCAAGGGCGGAGTTGACCGGTGGATTCCATTGAGGGCTCTTGTTTCAGGTAACGCGGGCAGCGAGGCCGAATCCTACGCGAGCGGCATGGACATGGGTAGCCTCAGGAGGCGCATAATTTGACCCCATGAAAACGCTTCTCGTCATATACCACTCGATGACCGGCGGCACCGAACAGATGGCACAGGCGCTGGTCACCGGCGCCGCCGCCGAGAACGGTGTAAGGACACGCCTGCTGCAAGCCGCCGCCACACAGGCGGCAGACGTGCTCGCGGCCGATGCCTATGTATTTGCGACGCCGGAAAACCTCGCGGCGGTCGCCGGGCTGATGAAGGATTTCTTCGATCGCTGCTACTACCCCGCGCTCGACCGGATCAATGGCCGGCCCTACGCGGCACTGGTCTGTGCCGGCAGCGACGGACAGAATGCTGTGCGGCAGATCGAGCGCATTGCGACCGGATGGCGCCTGCGGGCCGTGGCCGAGGCACTGATCGTTTGCACCCGTGCGCAAACGCCAGAACAGATTCTTGCGCCGAAAACCATCGGCGCGGCAGACCTTGATCGTTGTCGAGAACTCGGGGCAACGCTGGCGAGCGGACTCGCGATGGGCGTGTTCTGAGCACAGTGATGAAACTCAGAACTTGCGAAGAAATCGTAGCGAGCGGGCCGCAGCGGGGCGCGGCCGGAGCACAGCTACCGGAGCGTATGCTTTATACGTGAGGATAGCGAGCACCGCCCAAACCCCGACCGGGCACGCGCAGTAGATTTATTCACAAGTTCTTAAGCCGGCTGCTGATCCAGTTCGAAGACCTTGTGCAGGACCCTTACGGCGAGTTCCAGGTACTTCTCGTCGACCACCACCGAGATCTTGATCTCGGCGGTCG
>JAPLRA010000008.1 GCA_026399445.1 Sulfuritalea sp. | reverse complement strand
GAACTACGTGCCGCAGGATGCCGATCAGATGATGTTTTACAAGGAAACCAAGACCGGCCAGATTCTGCAGGACGGCATCAACGAAGCCGGCGCCATGGCCGACTGGATCGCCGCGGGTACCAGCTATTCGACGCACAACCTGCAGATGATCCCGGTGTATGTCTGCTACTCGATGTTCGGCATGCAGCGCACCATGGACCTGGTGTGGGCCGCCGGCGACCAGCGCGCACGGGGCTTCCTGATCGGCGGCACCGCGGGGCGCACCACGCTCAACGGCGAAGGCCTGCAGCACGAGGACGGTCACTCGCAGGTGTTGCGCCGCATGGTGACCGAACAGGAAGATGTGTTCTATTACCTGACGGTGATGAACGAAAACTACGAACACCCGGCGATGCCGGCCGATGCCGCCGCAGGCGTCCTCAAAGGTATGTACCAGTTCCGCAAGGGTGCGGCGTCGAACGGCCCGCGCGTGCAACTGCTGGGGTCGGGCACCATCTTCATGGAAGCCATTGCCGCTGCCGCCTTGCTCAAGAGCGACTGGGGCATCGAGGCCGATCTGTGGTCGTGCCCGAGTTTCAACGAGCTGGCGCGTGACGGACAGGACTGCGCCCGCTGGAACCTGCTGCACCCGACTGACAAGCCTCTCGTGCCGCATGTCTCCGCCTGCCTCGCCGAAACCCGCGGGCCGGTCATCGCCGCCACCGACTACATCCGCGTCTTTGCCGACCAGATCCGCTCGCTGGTGCCGCGCCACTACACCGTGCTCGGCACCGACGGCTTTGGCCGCTCGGACACGCGTGAAAAGCTGCGCCACTTCTTCGAGGTGGATCGCTACTGGATCACCGTGGCGGCATTGTCCGCGCTGGCCGACGATGGCACGCTGAAGCGGGAGAAGGTGGCCGAAGCGATAGCGAAATACAAGCTCGACCCGAACAAGCCCAACCCGGTAAAGGTCTAAGCCATGAGCCAGATTGTCGAAGTGAAAGTACCGGACATCGGCGACTTCAAGGATGTGCCGATCATCGAAGTGCTGGTCAAGGTGGGTGACGAGGTCAAGGCCGAGGACTCGCTGGTGACCGTGGAGTCGGACAAGGCGACCATGGATGTTCCTTGTCCGGTGTCGGGCGTCATCACGGAGCTGAAGATCAAGGTCGGCGACAAGGTGTCGGAAGGCAGCCTGGTGGCGCTGGTGAAAATCGGCGCTGGCGCCGCGGCGACCGTTGCCAGCGAGGCGCCGCCAGTGGCCGCGGCCGCAGCTGCGCCGGTGGCGCCAATTCAGACGCCAGCACCCGCCACGCAGGCATCGCCGGTAGCGGGCGTCTCTGCGGACTTCCGTCCTGGCGACGCCGAACTGATTGCCGCTCCTCCACGCATCTCCATGCCGACGGCTGCAGACCGACTGCACGGGCAGGCGGCTCATGCCAGCCCGTCGGTGCGGCACTTTGCGCGTGAGCTTGGCGTCGATGTTGCCAAGGTGGCCGGAACCGGCCCCAAGGGGCGCATTCTGCAAAGCGACGTACAGGCCTGGGTCAAGGGCGTGATCAGCGGCGCGACGCCATTGGCCGCCGCGCCTGCGGCCGGTTCAGG
>JAPLRA010000455.1:3954-6857 GCA_026399445.1 Sulfuritalea sp. | reverse complement strand
GGGAGGTGTTCTCGCGCGAGAAGATGGCCGAGACCACCAAGGCCATCAGCGAGCGCTTGGGCAACGAAGGCTATGCCTTTGCCAACGTCAATGCGGCGCCGGAACTGGACAAGGAAAAGCGTCAGGTAGCTTTCACGGTTTTCATCGATCCGGGACGCCGTGTCTATGTTCGTCGCATCAACGTGACCGGCAACACGCGGACCCGCGATGAGGTGGTTCGCCGCGAAATGCGTCAGGCCGAATCTGGCTGGTATGACGGCGACAAGATCAACAAGTCGCGTGAGCGCGTGGACCGGTTGGGATACTTCGAAGAGGTTACCGTGGAAACCCCGCCGGTCGCTGGAACGACCGATCAGGTCGACATGGAGGTTAAGGTTAAGGAAAAGCCCACCGGCAACGTTCTGCTCGGGGCGGGGTTTTCAAGTGCGGAGAAATTCACAGTTTCAGGCTCGGTGCAGCAGCAAAACCTGTTCGGCAGCGGCAAGCACGTCGGCGTCCAGGTCAGCACCAGCAAGTCGAATAAGGTTTATTCCCTGTCTCACACCGATCCTTATTTCACGGTCGATGGCGTCAGTCAGGGCTTCGACGTCTACTATCGCAAGACGGATACCAGCACTCTGGCGGTCGGCAGTTTCGGATCGAAGTCGTTCGGCGGCGGCGGGCGCTGGGGGCTTCCCATCGCGGAAGATGATTACCTGAATTTTGGTGCATCGATTGATCGAACCACTCTCATGGTTGACGTTAACAGCCCCGTCCATTATCAGGACTATGTCACGCGTTTCGGTTCGAGTGCCACCACCCTGCTGACCACCGTCGGATGGCAGAAGGATGGCCGCGACAGTTTGCTGGTGACCACCAAGGGGGTGTATCGCAGGGCGATACTCGAGCTGTCGCTGCCGGGGAGCACGTCGACCTATGCGAAGGCGACCTACCAGCATCAGCACTTCTTCCCGCTGGATCGCAAACTGACGCTGGCGCTGAATGGCGAGATAGGTTTGGCCAAAGCCTATGGCAACAAGGAACTGCCCTTCTTCAAGAACTTCTACGCGGGCGGCATTGGCTCGGTACGCGGTTTCGACTCGAATTCTCTAGGGCCTCGCGATCTCGCGACCAGCGAGGCGCTGGGTGGCGACAAGAGGTTGGTCGGTAACGCTGAACTGTTGTTCCCCGTTCCGGGCATGGGGCGCGACAACTCCATGCGCCTCTCCGGTTTTTTTGATGTGGGCAACGTCTGGGGTTACGACAGCAAATTTAGTCTGAGCGGCATGAGGTACAGTGCCGGTATGGCGCTTGCGTGGAATTCGCCGATGGGTCCGCTGAAGTTTTCCTTTGCCAATCCGTTCAACAAGAAGGCTGACGACAAGGTGCAGCGTTTGCAGTTTCAGATGGGCTCTGTCTTTTGATCCCTTCCCAACAGTGAGAGAGTTATGCTAAAAAGATATATGTTCGCGGGTATCGCCCTGCTGTCGTTCTCGGCGGCCGTTCTGGCTGAAGGAAAGATCGGATTCGTCAATAGTCAGAAGATTCTGAATGACGCTCCTCAGGCCGCGCGTGCCAAGAAGAAGATTGAAAAGGACTTCGAAAAGCGCGACCAGGATCTGCAGCGCATTGCCAAGCAATTGCAGGGAATGCAGGAGAACCTCGACAAGAACGCAGTGACCATGGCCGAGAGCGAGCGACGCACCAAGGAGCGCGAGTTCGGCGAACTCAACCGCGATTTCCAGCGCAAGCAGCGCGAATTCCGCGAGGATCTGAGTCAGCGGCAGAATGAGGAAATGGCGTCGATTTTCGAGCGCGTGAACAAGATCATTAAACAGATTGCCGAGGCCGAGAAGTACGACATCATTTTCCAGGAGGCGGTCTACGCCAACCCGCGCATCGACATCACTGACAAGGTGATCAAGGCGCTGGGCGACGGCACCAAATAAGACGCATCGGCCGTGGCGCTGCGGCTCGACGAGATCGTCGCTAGGTTCGGCGGAGAAATAGTCGGCGCTGGCGACACGGTGATTTCCCGTATCGGCACGCTGGAAAGCGCTGGCCCCGGCGACCTGGCCTTTCTTGCCAACCCGAAGTACCATCATCAGCTGGCGACGACCCGTGCTGCGGCGGTGATCATGGCCCCGCCCATGGCCGACGGTCCGGCAGCGGCAATTCTGACGCCCCAGCCCTATCTCTATTACGCTCGTGTTGCGCAGTGGTTCAATCCAATGCCGATGCCTGAAGCCGGCGTGCATCCAAGCGCGGTGGTCGAGGGTGAGGTGGCCGCGACGGCGAGCATCGGGCCCAATGTCTGGATCGGCCCTGGCGCCAGGATCGGCGACGCTGTCGTGATTGCTGCCAATTGCAGTATTGCCGCGGGGGTGGAGATTGGCGCCGGCAGCCGGCTCGCGGCCAATGTGGCGGTCTATCCCGGCAGCCGACTCGGTGCGCGCTGTCTGGTTCATTCCGGAGCAGTGATAGGTTCTGACGGCTTCGGTTTCGCGCGTGAAGCCGATGGCGCCTGGGTCAAGATTCCACAAGTCGGGCGCGTGCTGATCGGCGACGATGTCGAAATCGGCGCCGGAACGACCATTGACCGCGGCGCGCTGGGTGACACGGTGATCGCCGATGGCGTCAAGTTCGACAACCAGATCCAAATAGGCCACAACGTGCAGATCGGGGTTCATACGGCGATGGCGGGCTGTGTCGGCATTGCCGGTAGCGCCGTAATCGGTGCGCGTTGCACGGTCGGCGGTGCGGCGGTCATTCTCGGCCATCTGCAGATCGCCGATGACGTCAATATTTCGGCCGGAACGCTGGTGGCGAAATCGATCAATAGCCCGGGTACCTACAGTGGCACGGTGCCCTTCCTCGAGCACGGCGAATGGCTGAAGAATTTTTCGCGGTTGCGCCATCTCGAT
>JAPLRA010000455.1:0-3866 GCA_026399445.1 Sulfuritalea sp. | reverse complement strand
GCTCGCCGCACTGGAGAAGAAATCATGAGTGAAGCAAGCGGGGCGGTCGATTCCCGCATGGATATCCATCAAATTCTGGACTACCTGCCGCATCGCTATCCGATCCTGCTGGTGGATCGCGTGCTGGAAGTGTTACCCGGCGAGCGGATCAAGGCGCTGAAAAATGTCACCATGAACGAGCCGTTTTTTCCCGGCCACTACCCGCATCATCCGGTGATGCCCGGCGTGTTGGTGATCGAGGCGATGGCGCAAACGGCGGCGATCCTTGCCTTCAAGACCATGGGCAGCAAGCCCGACGACAAGTCGGTTTACTACTTTGTCGGCATCGACAATGCCCGCTTCAAGAAACCTGTCGGCCCCGGCGATCAATTGATCATCGACGTCGCGCTCAGCGCCAACAAGCGCGGCATCTGGAAGTTTTCGGCGACGGCCAAGGTGGATGGCCAGGTGGCGGCGGAGGCCGACATCATCTGCGCCGTGCGTCCCACACCCTGATGAGCGTTCATTCCACTGCTCTGGTACACCCTGCGGCGAAGCTCGGCAAGGGCGTTGTCGTCGGCGCCTATTCGATCGTCGGCGAGCATGTCGAGATCGGCGACCACACGGTCATCGGCCCTCACGTGGTGATAGCTGGCCACACCCGGATCGGCAGCGACAATCGCATTTTCCAGTTCTGTTCCATCGGCGAGCAGCCGCAGGACAAGAAATATGCCGGCGAGCCGACGCGTCTGGAAATCGGCGACCGCAACACCATTCGTGAGTTCTGCACCTTCAACTGCGGCACGGCCCAGGATGCCGGCGTCACGCGGCTCGGCAACGACAACTGGATCATGGCCTATGTTCATCTGGCGCATGATTGTCAGGTCGGCAACCAGACCATCTTCGCCAACAACGCACAACTGGCCGGGCATGTTCATGTCGGCGACTGGGCCATCCTGGGCGGCTTTACGGTAGTTCATCAGTTCGTGCGCATCGGCGCCCACAGCATCACCGCGATGGGAACCATTCTTCTGCAGGATTTGCCGCCCTTTGTCATGGCCGCCGGAAATCCGGCGGAGCCGCGCAGCATCAATGCCGAAGGTCTCAAGCGCCGCGGCTTCTCGGGCAACGCCGTGGCTGCGGTGAAGCGAGCCTACAAGAGCCTGTATAAGAGCGGCATGAAGCTTGATGAGGCGCGCACCAGTATTGAAGCCGAATCCGTCGCCGTGCCTGAACTGGCCATGCTAGCCAGTTTTCTCGCGGCGCCGGGACGAGGGATCATTCGCTGATGACCAGGATTGCCATGGTGGCGGGCGAGGCCTCCAGCGACCAGCTTGCCGCACATCTCATCGGCGCCTTGAAGCAACATCTGCCGGACGCGAAGTTCTACGGTATCGGCGGCCCCAAAATGCAGCGTGAAGGTTTTGAATCACTCTGGCCGGCGGAGACGCTTGCCGTCCGCGGCTATGCCGAAGTTCTGCGGCACTATCGTGCGATCACCCGCATGCGACGGCAGTTGCTGCGCCGTTTGCTGAAAGACCGGCCGGATGTCTTCATCGGTGTCGACGGTTCGGATTTCAACCTGTGGCTGGAAAAGCGTCTGAAGCGCAGCGGGATTCCGACCATCCATTTTGTCAGTCCGTCGATCTGGGCCTGGCGCAAGAATCGGATGGACAAGATCATCCAGTCGGTTAGCCATATCCTCGCTCTGTACCCCTTCGAACCCGAGTTGTACGAAGGCACTGCGGTCAAGTGCAGCTATGTCGGCCACCCGCTGGCCGATGTGATTCCGCTTGAAATCGATCAGATGGCAGTGCGCGAGCGACTTGGCGTTGCGGCTGATCGGCCGGTGATTGCGCTGTTGCCGGGGAGCCGCCAGTCAGAACTGCACTTCATGGCCGAGACCTAGGCGGACGAGCTGCCCTTTACCCTGATGTTCGGGCATGCGGCAGACGCCGTGGCGGCCAGTGATGCCGTACTGGTTGCCAGCGGTACAGCTACGCTGGAAACCGCCCTGGTAGGCCGGCCAATGGTCATCGCCTACAAGATGTCGCCGTGGTCATGGCGGCTGATGCGGAGCATGCGCTATCTGCCGTGGGTGGGACTGCCGAATATTCTTGCTGGTCGCTATGTGGTGCCAGAATTCCTGCAGGACGATGCAACGCCGGAGAACCTTGCGCAGGCTCTGGGCAACCTGCTGGTCGACCGTCAGGCACGCGCCGGCATCACCCGTGTCTTCGACAGTATTCATCGCCTTCTTCGACAGAACACCGCGCAGAAAGCCGCCGATGCGGTGCTGCCTTATCTGCAGCGCGCATGATCCATTTGGTTTGCGGGGTCGATGAAGCCGGACGCGGTCCTCTCGCCGGACCGGTGTATGCCGCCGCAGTGATCCTCGATCCGGGCCGGCCTATAGAGGGACTAGCGGACTCCAAGAAGCTTTCCGAGCGCAAGCGCGAGCGTCTGGCCGTGGAAATTCGCGAGAAGGCGCTGGCCTTCGGCATTGCTTCGGCATCGGTCGAGGAGATTGACAGTATCAACATCTTGCAGGCAACGCTGTTGGCCATGCGCCGCGCTGTTGAGGCGCTCCCGGTGCAACCAGCGGAAGCGCTGATCGACGGCAACCGCTGTCCGCTGCTGGCGATTCCTGCCCGCGCAATCATTGGCGGAGATGCCATTGAGCCAGCGATTTCGGCTGCGTCGATTCTCGCTAAGACCGCGCGCGATGCAGAGATGCGGCGCATCCACGAGACGTTTCCGCAGTACGCGCTCGATCGCCACAAGGGCTACGATACGGCAGCGCACCGCGCAGCGCTGACGCTCCACGGCCCTGCCGCTTTCCATCGCAAGAGTTTCGCGCCAGTGCGGGCGCTGCTCGACGCACGGCAAAAATTGGTGCCATGACCAAACTTATAGCGTCTCGCGAAAATGCGCTCTTCAAGTCGCTGCGCGCGCTGACCGATGATCCGCGTCGGCAGGGAAGCGCATTGCTTGACGGCATTCATCTGGTGGCGACCTGCCTTGCGCGCGGCGTTGCGGTCAGACAACTGCTGGTGAGCGAGAGCGGCCGGCAGAATGCGGAGATCGCTGCAGTGCTGCGTGGTGCGCCGGGCGTCGAATGCGTGATTCTGCGCGACAGCCTGTTCCGCGAGATTTCCGGCGTGCGCACGCCGACGGGCATTGCCGCTGTGATCGAAATACCGCCGGCGTCGAGCGGCGACCTGTCAGGCGATGCCGTCGTGCTCGATGCGGTTCAGGATGCCGGCAATGTCGGCGCAATCCTGCGCAGCGCGGCCGCCGCTGGTGTGCGCGATGTGTTGCTGGGGCCGGGCTGTGCCGGTGCCTGGACTCCGCGTGTGCTGCGCGCCGGGCAGGGCGCACACTTCTCTTTGGCGATCCGTGAGCAGGTCGACCTGAGGGCAACACTCGCGACCTGTCGGGGCAGTTCCATCGCGACGGTAGCGAGCGGCGGTCAATGCCTCTATGAACTCGACCTCACCGGACCGGTCGTCTGGCTGGTCGGCAACGAAGGTGCGGGGCTGGCCTCGGACCTGATCGATGCGGCAAGAGTCCATGCAACTATTCCGCTGGCAAGCGGCACCGAATCGCTCAACGTGGCGGCGGCAACCGCGGTGTGCCTTTTCGAGGCATTGCGACAGCGGATCCCACAAGGGGACGCCTGCCCGCAAAGCGGCGTTCCAGGCGTGCAAAGCACCGTCTTCGGCGGGAGCCGGAGACATAAAAAATGATTCATCCGACTCTCGTGTGGGTCACGGCAGCCGGATATAGGTTGAGACCGCCGCAATGGAAATAAACGGCGATCTTGAAGTTGTTCGGATTGCGATAGCCGCAGGCGCGCTTCTGGACGGTAGCAATCTTGGAATTCA
>JAPLRA010000016.1 GCA_026399445.1 Sulfuritalea sp. | reverse complement strand
GGTCGGCGCGGATCTCGCCCACGTTGTCCATCAGGCTGTAGAGGGCACGGCGGGCGAATTCGTCGCAGTCGAAGGGGATCAGGCAGGCGTCGGCGGCGATCAGCGCGGAGCGTGTGTAGAAGTGCAGCGCGGGCGGTGTGTCGATCCAGATTTCGTCGTAGCCTTGGAGGGCGTCGAGGGCTTCGCGCAGCTTGTAGATCTTGTAGCGCGATTCGAGCTTGGCCTGCAGTTCTTCCAGCGCCGGGCCGGAGGGCAGGATGGACAGGTTTTCGAAGGGCGTGGCGGTGATGAAGTCCTCGGTCGGCAGCGGACGCAGCTTGAAACTCAGCATCTGGTCGAAGAACTCGTTGGCGGTGAGTTCAAGGTTTTGCGCGGCATCGCCCAGCAGGTACTGGGTTGAATTGGCCTGCGGATCGAGATCGATCACCAGCGTACGCGCGCCGCGCGCAGCGGCGATGGCGGCGAGGTTGCAGGTGATGGTGCTCTTGCCGACACCGCCCTTCTGGTTGAATACGACGCGCTTCATGATGGACTCCCGAATTTGGATCGGGAGATTCTGCCACAGCAATGTTGCATTGCGGCAAGACCTGTGACGGAGGGGGCGGGCGCCGCACCGCCAACGCCGACTCGTGGAATTCCGTAATGGTGCTGTCAGGCGGACGGGGCTATCATTCCGCGCTTCCCCCTCTGCAAAGCCAACGCGATGTCCAACGAACAGGAAAACCTCTCCGCCGCCGCCCTCGAGTATCACGAATGGCCCACGCCGGGAAAGATCGCCGTGGTGCCGACCAAGGGCCTCACCAACCAACGCGACCTGGCACTGGCCTACTCGCCGGGCGTGGCCGCGGCCTGCAACGCCATCGTCGATGATCCGGCGATGGCCAGCCGCCTCACCTCGCGCGCCAACCTGGTGGGCGTGGTGACCAATGGCACCGCCGTGCTGGGCCTCGGCAACATCGGGCCGCTGGCGGCCAAGCCGGTGATGGAAGGCAAGGGCGTGCTGTTCAAGAAGTTCGCCGGCATCGACGTGTTCGACATCGAACTGCTGGAACCCGACGCCGACAAGCTGATCGACATGATCGCGGCCATGGAGCCGACTTTCGGCGGCATCAACCTCGAAGACATCAAGGCGCCGGAGTGCTTCTACATCGAGGCCAAGCTGCGCGAGCGCATGAAGATCCCGGTGTTCCACGACGACCAGCATGGTACGGCCATCGTCGTCGGCGCGGCGATCCTCAACGGCCTGACGCTGGTCGGCAAGAAGGTCGGGGAGGTCAAGCTGGTTACCTCCGGCGCGGGCGCGGCGGCGCTGGCCTGCCTCGACCTGCTGGTGAACCTCGGCGTCAAGGTCGAGAACATCTGGGTCACCGACATCGAAGGCGTGGTCTATGTCGGGCGCGAGAAGCTCATGGACCCGATCAAGGACCGCTATGCGAAGAAGACCGACGCGCGCACGCTGAGCGACATCATCGAGGGCGCCGACGTGTTCCTCGGACTTTCCGCCGGCGGCGTGGTCAAGCCGGCGATGGTGGCGAAGATGGCGCGCGATCCGCTGATCCTGGCGCTGGCCAATCCGACGCCGGAAATCACCCCCGAGGAAGTGAAGAGCGTGCGCTCCGATGCGATCATCGCCACCGGGCGTTCGGACTATCCGAACCAGGTCAACAACGTGCTGTGCTTCCCGTTCATTTTCCGCGGCGCGCTGGACGCCGGCGCGACGACCATCACCGAGCAGATGAAGCTGGCCGCCGTGCGCGCCATTGCCGAACTGGCGCGCCGTGGCCAAGGCGGCCGAGGAGTCGGGCGTGGCGACGCGGCCGATCAAGGACTTCGACGCCTACCGCGACAAGCTCAACAGCTTTGTGTACCACTCCGGCTTCGTCATGAAGCCGGTGTTTGCCGCCGCCAAAAAGGCGCCACGCCGCGTCATCTACTGCGAGGGCGAGGACGAGCGCGTGCTGCGCGCGGTTCAAGCCGTGATCGACGAGGGCCTCGCCCAGCCGGTGCTGATCGGTCGCCCCGAGGTGATCGGCATGCGTATCGAGAAGGCCGGCTTGCGTCTGGTGGCGGGGCGCGACTTCGAGGTGGTGAATCCGGATTCCGATCCGCGCTACAAAGAGCTGTGGCAGAGCTATCACGACATCATGGGCAGGCAGGGCGTCACGCCCGGTTCGGCCAAGCAGGCACTGCGGTCGGACACCACGCTGATCGGCACCATGCTGCTCAAACGCGGCTATGTCGACGCCATGCTCTGCGGCGTGGTCGGGCGCCACGCGCAGCACCTCAAGCATGTCAGCGACGTGATCGGCCTCGAGCCGGATGCGCATTGTTTCGCCGCGATGAACATGCTGCTGCTGGCGCGGCACACGCTGTTCATGTGCGATACCTACGTCAATGAAGATCCGTCCGCCGAACAGATCGCCGACATCACGCTGATGGCGGCCAAGGAAGTGCGCCGCTTCGGCCTCGAGCCAAAGGTGGCGCTGTTGTCGCATTCCAACTTCGGCAGCCTGCGCTCGACGTCGGCGCTGAAGATGGCCGCGGCGCGGGCGCTGATCGAGGAACGCGCACCGGGCCTCGAAGTCGACGGCGAAATGCACGGCGATGCGGCCCTGTCGCAGGAAATCCGCGAAAAGCTGTATCCCGGCTGCCGCCTCAAGGGCGAGGCGAACCTGCTGATCATGCCCAACGTCGATGCCGCCAACATCTCCTTCAACCTGATCAAGGCCACCTCGGGCGACGGCATCACGGTCGGCCCGGTGCTGCTCGGCGCCGCGCAACCGGTGCATATCCTGACGGCGACTGCTACAGTACGCCGCTTGGTCAACATGACCGCGCTCGCAGTCGTTGATGCAAACCATTTGAAAGGCTGAACCATGACCCATGCCATCCGTTTCCATACCCCCGGCGGTCCCGAAGTGCTGCGCTGGGAAGAAGTCGGCGTTGGCGATACGGCGCCCAACGAGGCGCGCGTGCGCCATCACGCCGTCGGCCTCAACTTCATCGACATCTATCACCGCACGGGGGCCTACCCGGTGCCCATGCCATCGGGCATCGGCCTCGAAGGCGCGGGCGTGGTCGAGTCGGTGGGCAGTGCGGTGACCGACCTCAAGGTGGGTGACCGCGTCGCCTATGCCGGCGGCGCGATCGGCGCCTATGCCGAGCTGCGCAACATTGCGGCTGACCGCCTGGTCAAGCTGCCCGACGCGATCGACTTCAAGACCGGCGCGGCGATGATGCTGCAGGGCATGACCGCGCAATACCTGCTGCGCCGTACTTGCAAGGTAGAGCCCGGCGACACTATCCTGATCCATGCCGCCGCCGGCGGCGTCGGCCTTATCGTCTGCCAGTGGGCGCGCGCGCTGGGCGTCACGGTGATCGGCACCGTCAGTTCCGACGAGAAGGCCGCACTGGCGAAGGCCCACGGTTGCGACCACACCATCATCTACACGCGCGAGAACTTCGTCGAGCGGGTCAAGCAGATCACCGGTGGCAAAGGTGTGCGCGTGGTGTACGACTCGATCGGCAAGGACACCTTCATGGGCTCGCTCGAGTGCCTGCAGCCGCTGGGCATGATGGCGCTGTTCGGAGCCGCCTCCGGCCCCGTGCCTCCCTTCGACCTCGGCCTGCTGGCCAAGATGGGCGCGCTATTCATCACCCGCCCCACCCTGTTCGTCTACACCGCGAAGCGCAGCGATCTGCTGGCCATCTCGGGCGACCTGTTCGACATGGTCACCTCGGGCAAGGTCAAGATCGAGATCAACCAGACCTATGCGCTGAAGGACGCGGCGCAGGCCCATATCGACCTCGAGGCGCGCAAGACCACGGGTTCGACGGTGCTCATTCCCTGAGGCTTCAATGGAATCCTTCCTGATCGCCAACCCGAAGGGAGGCGTCGGCAAGACCACGCTGGCGACCAATCTGGCCGGCTTCTTCGCCCTGCAGGGCAAGCGCGTCATGCTCGGCGACATCGACCGCCAGCAGTCCTCGCGCGAATGGCTCAAGCTGCGCTCGCCGGGGCTGCCGCATATCGCTACCTGGGATATCGAGCCCGACCAGCCGGCGCGGCCGCCGAAGGAAACCAGCCACGTGGTGCTGGATACGCCGGCCGGCTTGCACGGCAAGAAGCTGGGGCAGGTGCTGAAAATGGTCCGACGCGTGATCGTGCCCTTGCAGCCCTCGATCTTCGACATCCTCGCCACGCGGCATTTCCTCGACCGGCTGCTGGAGGAAAAGGAAGTCCGCAAGCACGATGCCTTCGTTGCCATCGTCGCCATGCGCGTCGATGCGCGCACCCGCGCCGCCGGCGAACTGGAACGCTTCCTCGAAAGCACCGGCTTGCCGGTGGTGGCCCACCTGCGCGATACGCAGAACTACGTGCAGGCCGCGGCGCACGGCATGAGCATTTTCGAACTGCCGCCAAGCCGCGCCGAGAAGGACCTCGAGCAGTGGCAGCCGTTGTTGGAGTGGGCGCAGCGGCCGCTTTGAGTTTGTCGCTCGGCGTATCGTCAAAGCCGACTTTCAGGCCGTGCCCCTGACAAGCATGCCGGGACTCGCCCCGGCAGGCGACCGACTTTCTTGTTCGCGCAAGAAAGTAGGCAAAGAAGCGCTCCCCGCCTCCCCGGCCCTACGGGCTGCCCTCGCTGCGGAAGGCCCGCCGGGCCGGCCGCTAAACTCGCTTCGCTCCGACAACGCGACCGGACTACTCCCGGCGAACCTCCCTCGCTCGGCGGGTCAGAGGGGAATGAAAATCACCGCGCGTGGAGGACTGTGACGAAAATCAACGTGAAGCCGCTTCGCTGAAAGTCGGCGCTGGCGGTACGACGTTGAGTGCTCAAGTTTTCGGTTGGCTGTTCTGCGAGTCCGGATCGCTGTTCCGAATGCTCTCGCCGCGTGAGCGTCTAACGCGACAGAACGATTCCCCTATTGCCTGAAACAAGGCGCGCTCTTCTTGGTGCATTTTCCGGAAGCACCGCAACAGCGCTTCTTCCTCGGCGCTGTAGATCCCGGCCACTTGCCCGACCTGCACCCCTTCGGTCAGAGCAATCAGTTCGTAAACCTTGATTCCGAATACGAAGGCAATGGAGCTCAGAAGATCCGAGCTTGGGCCATGCTTGTCGCTTTCGATGCGCGAAAGATTTGCCGGCGTAGTTCCGATCTTGAACGCCAGTTCGTCTTGGGTCCAGCCTCTTTTCCCTCGTAGTTCGCGGATTACTTTGCCTATATTCATGCGGCAAGAGTCTTATTCAGGACTTTCCAAATGGGAATGTTGTGCCAAGTATTACTTGACAAGACTTACGTTATTAGTAAGACTCAGTCCACAAGATATCCAGTTGTTATATCGAAAGTTATAGGGAGAAGTCCAAAATGAAATTCAACAAGATAATAATTCTCGGTGCCGCATCCAGCTTGGCAATGGCGTCGGCGCCAGCGTTCGCCCAGTGGTCGGGCGGTGTTTCTGCCGGAGTCACTTCATCGAGTCTCAATACGTCGGGCCTCACCGTTGCTGGAGCGACTGCGTACTCCATCTCAAAGGACGAACGAGACACGGGCTACAAAATTCAAGCCGGCTACCAGTTCACTCCCAACTGGGGTGTTGAGTTTGGGTATGTGGATTTGGGTAAGGTGAACGCAGCGAACAACGTAACGGCACCGGTTGTCGGCTTCGTCCGTGCAGATGCCAAAGCGGACGGCTGGAATGCCGTTGCCGTGGGAACACTTCCATTGTCGAACGGCTTCTCTTTGCTCGGAAAATTGGGCACGATTCGTTCAACAACAACAATGACACTCTCAACCGGGGGTGCTGTGGTCTTGCCCGCGGGAACTCAGACGAACTTCAAAAAGAGCGAGTGGAATTGGACGTACGGTCTTGGCGTTCAGTACGACATCAGCAAGACGCTGGCAGTGCGAGGCGAGTGGGATCGATTCGACGGACTGCGCCCTTCCGACGCATCAAACAAAACCAACTTTAACCTCTACTCAATCGGATTGAATTTCAAGTTCTGACAAGACTGCTCGCGTTCGTTCCTAGACGACCGGTCCAACCGGTTCTCTGCGGAACGAAATGGCCTGACAAGACGCCACCCAAGACCGGGTGGCGTCTTTTTTGCACGCAATATGGTGACGATTGACGTGTCCGCATCGCATTCATTTTTGCAACGGTCCAACAAGCGCGACGATTTGCATCCCCCTCCGGCCCGCCGAGCGAGGAAGGTTCGCCGGGGGCAGTCCGGTCGCGTTGTCCGACGACGGCCGTTTTGTGGCCGGCTAGTTTAGCGACCGGCCCGGCGGGCCTTCCGCAGCGAGGGTAGTCCGACGCAGTCGGGCCGGGACGGCGGGGTGCGCTTCTTTGGGTACTTTCTTGTCGCATCACAAGAAAGTACCTCCCCTGCCGGGGCGAGTCCCGGCATGTTTGTTGGGGGGCGCGGCCCAAGAAGTCGGCGCTGGCGATACGGCGTCCGCGCAGGGAAAATCCGCAGACTCGGCCGGAGTCCGTGGGGGTAAAATTGCTGCGCCATGTCCGCCTCGTCTCTTCCCAGCTTCGTCCATCTCCGGCTTCACAGCGAATACTCGATCACCGATGGCCTGACGCGCATCGATGAGGCAATTGCACAGGCGGCGGCGGACGGGCAGCCGGCACTGGCGATCACCGACCTGGCCAACCTCTTCGGCATGGTCAAGTTCTACACTGCGGCGCGCGGCAAGGGCATCAAACCGATCATCGGCTGCGATGTCTGGATCGGCGACGAGGATGCGGCCGACAAGAACGATGGCCCGGCGCGCCTGCTGCTGCTGGTGAAGAATCGCGCCGGCTACCTGCGCCTGTGCGAACTGCTCTCCGCCGCCTATCTGGCGCCGCGCCGCCATGGCCGTGCCGAGATCACCCGCACCCAACTCGCGCAGGGTGACAACAGCGGCCTGATCGCATTGTCGGGTGGCCCGCTGGGCGACATCGGACAACTGCTCGCCGCCGGCAAGCTCGATCAGGCCGACGTGCGTGCGCAGGCGTGGGCGCGCTTGTTTTCCGGCAGCTATTACATCGAAGTGCAACGCCCCGGCGGCCGCGACGGTGCGGCAGCCAATGAAGTGCTGGTCGCCGCCAGCGTCGATCTGGCGGCGCGCCTCGGCCTGCCGCTGGTGGCCACGCATCCGGTGCAGTTTCTGCAACGCGACGACTTCAAGGCGCACGAGGCGCGGGTCTGCATCGCCGACGGCTATGTGCTGGGCGATACGCGGCGGCCGAAGCGCTACAGCTCCGAGCAGTACTTCAAGACCCGGGCCGAAATGGTCGAACTGTTTGCCGACCTGCCGGAGGCTTTGCAGAACTCGGCGGAAATCGCCCGCCGCTGCAACCTGACGGTGGAACTGGGCAAGAGCCGCCTGCCGGATTTTCCGACGCCTGCCGGCGAGCCGCTGGAGGCCTTCCTTGCCAGCGAGTCGCATGCCGGCCTCAAGCGCCGCCTCGAACTGCTGTACCCGGATGAGGCGGAGCGCGAGAGGCAGCGGCCGACCTACGTCGCGCGGCTCGATTTCGAGATCGCGACCATCGTCAAGATGGGCTTCCCCGGCTACTTCCTGATCGTTGCCGACTTCATCCGCTGGGCCAAGAACAACGGCGTCCCGGTGGGGCCGGGACGTGGCTCGGGCGCGGGTTCGCTGGTGGCCTACAGTCTCGATATCACCGACCTCGATCCGCTGCGCTACGACCTGCTGTTCGAGCGCTTCCTCAATCCGGA
>JAPLRA010000396.1 GCA_026399445.1 Sulfuritalea sp. | reverse complement strand
CTTCGCGCGGCGCGGCGAAGCTGACCTCCTCCTCGCGCAGCGCGACGCCGGCGAACAGGTCGCGCTGCAGCGGCACCGCCGCAACCGCCCACGCCGCCTGGCGCCGATGCCCGGCCAGACTCTTTAGCGTATCGGCGGCGGCCAGTGCGTCGAGGTCGCCGCGATCCAGCGCAGCGCGCCGGGTCAGGTCGGCGAGATCGGCGAACAGCGCATCGTTGCGTGCCGCGACAATGCGCTCGCCGGCGGCCGCAGCGAGGTTGCGCACCTGGTGCAGCCCAAGGCGCACGGCGGCCAGGTCTTCTCCTTCCAGCGTGCTCTCCCAATCGCTCAGCGTGACATCCGCCGGTCGCACCTCGACGCCGTGGCGGCGCGCGTCCTGCACCAGTTGCGAGGCGGAATAGAAGCCCATCGGCTGCGAGTTCAGCAGTCCGAGCAGGAAGGCCGCCGGCTCGTGGCGCTTGAGCCAGGCCGAGACATAGACCAGCAGCGCGAAACTCGCCGCGTGCGATTCGGGAAAGCCGTAGTCGCCGAAGCCTTCGATCTGGCGATACAGCGCCTCGGCGAATTCGTCGGCATAGCCGCGCTCACGCATGCCGCCGAGCAATCTCTCGCGGAAAGGCCCCAGGCCGCCCTTGCGCTTCCATGCCGCCATGGCGCGGCGCAGTTGATGCACGCCGCGCACCGCTTCCGATGGATAGCTGACCGGCTCGATGCCCTGCCGCCGCCGCAGATAGGGATGCACCATGTTGCCCTGGATCGGCCCCGGCCTCACCAGCGCCACTTCGATCACCAGATCGTAGAAGCAGGCCGGTCGCAGGCGCGGCAGCATGGCCATCTGCGCCCGCGACTCGATCTGGAACACGCCGACCGTATCGGCGCGCGACACCATGGCGTAGGTGGCGACATCCTCGGCCGGCACGTCGGAAAGCTGGAAGGGCTTGCCATGGCGCCGCTCCACCGCGGCCAGCATGCGACGGATCGCGGAAAGCATGCCCAGCGCCAGCACATCCACTTTCATCAGGCCCAGCGCGTCGATGTCGTCCTTGTCCCACTGGATTACGGTGCGCTCGGGCATCGCGGCGTTTTCCACCGGCACCAGGCGGTCGAGCCGCGAGCGCGCGATGACGAAGCCGCCGACGTGCTGCGCCAGATGGCGCGGAAAGCCGATCAGCATCTGCGCTACGCCCAGCCAGCGCTGCACGCGTGGCTCGGCCGGATCGAGCCCGCCTTCGAGGAAGCGCTGCGGCAGCTCGTCGCGCTTTTCCCACCACGCCCGGTTGCTGGCAAGGCGATCGATGGACTCCAGCGGAAAACCCAGCGCCCGCCCGGCGTCGCGCAGTGCACTGCGGGTGCGGTACGTGATCACGGCGGCCGCCAGCGCGGCGCGTTCGCGGCCGTATTTGGCGTAGATGTACTGAATGACTTCCTCGCGCCGCTGGTGCTCGAAATCGACGTCGATGTCCGGCGGCTCGTTGCGCTCCTTCGAGACGAAACGCTCGAACAGCATCGACGCACGCGCCGGATCGACTTCGGTGATGTTGAGCGCGTAGCACACCGCCGAGTTCGCCGCCGAGCCGCGGCCTTGGCAGAGGATGCCCTGCCCGCGCGCCCAGGCGACGATGTCATGGACAGTAAGAAAATACGGTGCGTAGGCCATCTCCGCAATCAGGCGCAGTTCGTGCTCGACTTGCGCCACGACCTTGTCCGCCACGCCGGCCGGATAGCGCTTGGCAAGACCCTCGTCGGTCAGCCGCCGCAGCCAGGAATCCGGCGTCTCGCCCGCCGGCACGACTTCCTCCGGATACTCGTAGCGCAGTTCATCAAAGGAAAAACTGCAGCGTGCGGCGATGTTCACCGTTTCGGCCAGCAGTTCGGGCGGATACAGGCGCGCCAGCGACAGGCGCGAGCGGTTGAGGCGCAAGGCGGCCAGCACGTCCTGCAAAGGCCGGCGCGAACGCGCATGCATGTGCACGTCGCCGGCCGCGACCAGCGGCAGGTGCGTGGCCACCGCCAGTTCGCGCAAGGCGGCGAGGCGTTCGTGGTCGTCCGGGCGCAGGTGCCGCTCGAAGGCGACCCAGGCGCGGCCGGCGAAGTGTTCGGCGAGCCAGCGCGCATCGGCGGCTTTGGGGTCCGCGGCAGGAACCCACAGCGCCAGGCAATCCGGCACGCCGCCGCCATCCCATCCGGCAAGGTCGTTGCGCGTCAAATGATAGGCACCCTTCTCCGCCCGTCTGCGGCCCAGCGTGACCAGCGCCGAGAGGTTGCCGTAGCCGGCGCGGTTCGACGATGGCAGTAAAGCCAGGTAGCACGAATGCAGCGCCGGGCAGCAACTTCAAACCCTGCGCTTTGGCCTCGGTATGGGCACGCACAAGTCCTGCCACGGAGCACTCATCGGTGATCGCCAGCGCCGCGTAACCCAGATCGACAGCGCGTGCCACCAGTTCCTCGGCGTGCGAGGCCCCGCGCAGGAAACTGAAGTTGGAAAGGCAATGGAGTTCGGCGTAGGCCGGCAGGGATGACATGACTGCGCAGGTATCTGTATTTTTATACAGTCTAGCGCAAACCCGCCAAGCTTGCGGACAACAGGCATACTGGCAACTGACCGACCGGGTACAAATCATGCTTGAAATGTGTCCGCGCAACCCCGATGCCACAAAACATGCGGAATGTAACGACACCTCCCAGACTATTTGCGATTGTCAGCCTGCTCATGATCATCATGATGGTGGTCGTGACGGGATTGACCCAAGCCCTGTTCTTTCGCCAATCCATCATTGATCGCGAATCCGTGATCGTCAGCGACATGGCCAATGCGCTTGCACACGAGCATCTGATCTCCGCCTCGGATATGGCGAATTACTCCAATGCTGCGGCGATGGAACATCTGGGCGAGGGCTTCGGCCCCATAAGCCAGCTCTCGGGAACCCAGCGCATCAAGGTCTTCAATCGCGACTACACCATCGTCTGGTCAGACAACCCCGGAATGCTTGGCACGAAACACACAACGCACATTGGAGATTTGACGCGGGCAATGCATGGCGAAATTCGCGCCGTGTTCAACTCGGAGGAAGCCGATACCAGCACCGGCAAGCACGATTCATCGACACCCGAGTCGATTGAAATCTATACGCCAATCTTCGAAGCAACGCAGGCCCGGCCCGGGGCTGCGGTCATTGGCGTGCTGTCATTGTCTCGGTCCCCGCTGGCGCTGAATCAGACCATCCGGGATGGCCTGTATCTGCTCTGGACGGTAATCGGCCTCACGGGACTCGTCCTGTTTTCAGCGCTCTACAAACTATTCACCCTTGTCTATAGTCGTCAGAAACTGGCCGAGTCGCGTTTCACGAAACTGTCCGCGGACCATGACCACATCGTGCAACTGGAAAAGCTCTCGGCCATGGGGGAAATTGTCAGCGAGATCGCGCACCAGATCAACAATCCGCTGGTCGGGGTAATCAATCTGGCCCAGGTTGCCGAGCGCGATCCCGAAATCTCGGAGAAGACCCGGCGCTTGCTTGTTGCGATCGAAAAATCGGGCATCGAGTGCAGCGATTTCGTCCAGCGCCTGCTTCGTCTCAACCAGGCCGCCCGCTCGGAGCCGCAATCGGTGGAGGTAAATGATCTGGTGCAGGATACCATCGCCTTTTTTCATCAGACGATCGGAAAACATCACACGCTTGCATTTGCCGAGTCGGACAAGCGTTTGATGATAGTTGTCGACCCGGTTCTGATTCGCCATGCCTTGTTCAACTTCATACACAACGCAATCCTTGCCGCGCCCGATAAACCGGTCGTGATATCGCTTGCCGCAGAAGAGCTCGAAGGCGTACCGGGTTACCTGCTGTCGGTCACGGATGGCGGCAGTGGCTTCAGTGACGACGCGGCAAAAAAGTTGTTCAAGCCGTTTTTCACCACCAGGCCGGGAGGCACCGGGCTTGGACTTTCCGTCGCACAATTCATTGCAATGAAACACGGAGGAATAGTGCGCGCCGAAAACCTTCCTGTTGGCGGAGCACGCTTTAGTATCTGGCTTCCATCGGCCCCGAAACCATGAAGACGAGAATACTGCTGGTTGACGATGAAGCCTCCGCGCGGCTTCTGTTCGAGGAACTGTTCAACGACAAACCCATTGAACTGGTGACTGCAATCAATGTAGCGGAGGCCCGGCAGGCATTTCATGCCGCCGATTTCAATCTCGCCATCCTCGACCAGCGCTTGCCGGACGGCAACGGTCTCGACCTTTTTGCGGAGATGCGCAGAGAGCGTCCGCGGCAAATGGCGCTGCTCATCACGGGCCACGCCAACGTGCGCGATGCGGTGCGCGCCGTGCGTGAGGGACTGTTCGACTATCTGACAAAGCCCTTCAACAACCTTGAGGAACTTGAAGCCGTAGTAGGCAAGGCCCTCGAGATGGACCACGCCTACCGCGAGATCGCCGAACTGCGTCGCACCCTGGAAGATGACAGGCAGGGGAAGGTTCCGCCCATCATTGTCGGTCGTTCGGCTGCCATGGCAAGATTGCTGCATCAGGTGCAACAGGCAGGCCCTCTCGATACCACGGTGGTTATCGAAGGCGAGAGCGGCTCCGGCAAGGAGGTGGTTGCCAAACAACTCCATGCGGTGAGCAGGCGCTCGGAAGAATCGCTTGTGGAAGTCAACTGCGGCGCTCTTTCGGAGTCGCTGCTGGAGGCCGCCCTGTTCGGATTTGAAAAAGGCGCCTTCACCGGTGCGAATAAAACGACAGCGGGTTATTTCGAGGACGCGGATGGCGGCACGCTGTTTCTCGACGAAATCACCGAGATGAGCCCAAAGCTCCAGGTCAGCCTGCTTCGAGTTCTGCAGGAGCGGACCTTTGCCCGGATCGGCAGCTCGGTGCAAAGAACCACCGATTTCCGCCTGATTTGCGCATCGAACAAATCGGTTGAAACGGAGATGAAGGAAGGACGGTTTCGGGAAGACCTGTATTACCGCATCAACGTGGTGAGCATTCAGGTTCCTCCCCTGCGCAAACGGCAAATGGACATCATGCCGCTCGCATTATCCTTTCTCGATCATTTCAATCGCAAGTTCGCCAAGGATATCGGCCCCTTCAGTCCCGATGCCATCGCGGCCCTGGAAAGCGCTGGCTGGGCCGGCAATGTGCGCGAACTGCAGAACGTGGTCGAACGTGCGGTGGTAATCAAGGCAGAAGGCCCTATCATTCCCGACGACCTCGGGATGTCGGATGCGTGGGACAAGGCGGGGGAAAACACTGCGCGATCCGCCACTCCCTTGCCGTATCGCGAAGCGCGCGACCGCTTCGAACTGGGATATTTCGAGAATCTTCTCAGGATCGCGGACGGCAACGTCTCCGAAGTTGCGCGGCTGTCGGGCATATCCCGCCAAAATCTCTATCCCTACTTCAACCGCCTCGGTGTCTTGAAAAAATAAGGACACCTGTCTTGGATTTCAGATGGCTATTTTCAATAGCCGTCGCCGGCATGCAATTGCCCCCTGTTCCGCCGCAAACTCTTCCCGGCATCAGGGTGGCGCAAAGATTGCATGCTGCACGGTGCCCTCGACTTTGCGGAGGCACATCAGATCCTTCATGAACAACCTGGCCCGCTTCGTCGCCTCGCGGAAGCACGGAGCCGACACCGTGAATTTGCCAACTTCCGCGACTCGTCGCAGCTCGCCTATCGCTTGCCGGTTTGGAAGCACCATGCCCTATCAACTGAAACCCCTCGCCTGCAGTCCCGCCGCCATTACCGGCATGTCGGAAAAAATCATCGCAAGCCATTATGAGAACGTCTATGGCAGCGAGGTGAAGCGTCTCAACGCCATTGAGGCGCGGCTTGCAGAACTGGACTGGGCGACCGCGCCGGCATGCACGATCAATAGCCTCAAGCGCGAGCAGATGATGGCGATGAACTCCATGCTGCTGCATGAAGTGTTTTTCGACAGCCTCGGCGCCAGCAAGGCATCGCGCGGGCTTAGTGCGCGAATGGATGCCGATTTTCGCGGCCTCGCCAACTGGAAAGCACAGTTCGCGGCAATGGGCAAAGCCCTGGGCGGGAATTCGGGCTGGGTGGTGCTGGCCTGGTTGCCACGCGATGGCAAACTCGTAAATGCATGGGCAACCGACCACACCGGCAACGTCGCGGGGGCCGTGCCGTTGCTGGCGCTCGACATGTACGAGCATAGCTATGACATGGATTTCGGCGCCAATGCCGATGCCTATGTCGATGCCTTCATGAACAACCTGAACCTTTATGCCGCTTCAAAGAGACTGGCGGCCATTGCCGGAATTTGAGCACCCGGGTGTCTTAAGAAAATAGAGACACCTGTCTTGATTCTAAGACGACCAACTTCCAATGGCTGTCGCCGGCATTCATTAGCTACATATTCCATAACAGAAATTGTGTCAGCACCAAGCTGGTACAAGGCTTGCTGGTTACTGCGCGACGCTTATGTCTTTGCGTGGCACGCGGCGGTCTTCCCCAACTGATTCTGACTGTTACTGGAGATTGAAAATGATGAAACAAAAACACCTGGCGGTAATAGTGGGCGCAATGCTCGTCCCCACTTTCGCTTTCGCCCAATCCGCCGACCGTCTCGATGCACTGGTTGCCCAGATCGAAGCGCTGAAGACGGAAATTGCCAACA
>JAPLRA010000018.1:4408-16927 GCA_026399445.1 Sulfuritalea sp. | reverse complement strand
TTGGGGCTGAAGACATAGACTTCGCTGGGGAACAGATCGATCTTGACGTGCTCGAGAAACTCCGAGGAATCACCCGTGGTGGATTGCAGTTCGACCAGCGACTGCAGCCACTTGGAGGTTTTCTTCTGCAACTGGTCGATCGATGTTTCGTCCTTGTACAGCCAGTGCGAGGCAACGCCGGATTCGGCGACATGGTGCATGTTGGCGTCGCGGATCTGGATTTCCGCCGGGGTGCCGAAGGGCCCGATCAGCGTCGTGTGCAGCGACTGGTAGCCATTGGCCTTGGGGATCGCGATGTAGTCCTTGAACTTGCCCGGCACAGGCTGGTACAGCGCATGCAGCGCGCCGAGCGCCAGGTAGCAGGTGGGGCGATCCTTGACGATGATGCGAAAGCCGTAGATGTCGAGCACCTGCGAGAAACTCAGATGCTTGTCGCGCATCTTGCGATAAATGCCGTAGAGATGTTTTTCCCGGCCCATGACTTCGGCATCGATGCCGGCTTCCGGCAGTGCCTTGCGAATGGCGTCGAGGATCTTGCTGACCACCTCGCGCCGATTGCCGCGCGCGCCCTTGACCGCTTTCGCCAGCACGCGATAGCGAAGCGGATGGGCATGACGGAACGCCAGTTCCTGCAGTTCGCGGTAGAGCGCGTTCAAGCCCAGCCGGTTGGCGATCGGCGCATAGATGTCGAGTGTCTCGCGCGCGATCCGCCGCCGCTTTTCGGGCCGCATGGCGTCGAGCGTGCGCATGTTGTGCAGGCGGTCGGCCAGCTTGATCAGGATCACGCGCACATCGCGCGCCATGGCCAGCAGCATCTTGCGGAAGTTCTCGGCCTGGGCTTCCTCGAAGCTCTGGTGTTCGATCCGGTCCAGCTTGGAGACGCCATCGACCAGCTCGGCCGCGACTTTGCCGAAGCGCTCGGCGATCTGCTCTTTGGTGATCGACGTGTCTTCCATCACGTCGTGCAGCAGCGCCGCCATCAGCGCGTGGGCGTCAAGATGCCAGCCCGCCAGGGTTTCGGCCACGGCCAGCGGATGCGAGATGTAGGGCGCGCCGGACAGGCGCATCTGGCCGCGATGGGCGGCGTCGGCAAACACATAGGCGGCGCCGACGCGGGTGATCTCTTCGGGCTTGAGGTAGGTGGCGAGCCGGGCGTTGAAACGTTCCAGATCTTCGGCGAGATCGACCGGCGGATGCATGTCCGCCGAAATCAGCGGCGACTCGTCAAGGGCACCCGGCACGACGCCGGGATCCATCGGCGCGGCAAGGGGCGGTGGGGGTGACGGGGTTGGCATATGCGACGGCGCCGTCACGTGTCACCCCGTTCGCATGGCGCTTACGTGTTGCTGCGGTTAAGGATTTCGACGCCTACTTTGCCGGCGGCAATTTCGCGGAGGGCAATCACGGTCGGCTTGTCGCGGCCCGGATCGACTTGCGGCGTGCTGCCGGGCGTGAGCTGGCGGGCACGGTAGGTCGCTGCCAGAGGGAGCTGATGGGGTTCAGTCCTGATCAAGAAAACGGAAGACGTCGGGATGACGGGCGCGCTGACGCGAGAAACGCAGACGCGAAGCACGCACGGCGGCTTTGAGCTCGCCGAGCGCCACATCCAAGTCATTGTTGATTATAACAAAATCGAACTCATCTACGTGACGCATTTCGCCGTAGGCGCCAGCCACCCGGCGCGCGATGACATCCTCACTGTCCGAGCCGCGGCCGCGTAGCCGTCGCTCCAGTTCGGCGATCGATGGCGGCAGGACAAAAATGCTCACCGCTTCGGGAAACTGCCGGCGCATCTGCTGCGCGCCCTGCCAGTCGATCTCCAGCAGCATGTCGCAGCCTTCCTGCATGCGCTGCTCGAGCCAGACGCGCGAGGTGCCATAGAAGTTGCCATGCACTTCGGCCCATTCGGCGAATTCGCCGCGTTCGCGCATGGCCAGAAAGCGCTGCACGTCGATGAACTGATATTCGCGACCGTCCTGTTCACCCCCGCGCGGGGCGCGGGTGGTGAAGGAAATCGAATGCATCACCTGCGGATCATCCTTCAGCAGGCGTCCGACCAGCGTGGTCTTGCCGGCGCCGGAGGGCGCCGCAACGATAAATAGGGTACCGGCAATCATGGCATTCAGAACTTGAGTTAGGTCAATACTACGCGAGCACTTCGTCGCTTAGTATACGCGGCCCATGCCCCAAATCGCTTATCCACTGTCGCTGCGCCATCGCTCTGCCTGGCTGCTGGCTATCGGCCTGCTGGCGGTGGCCCTGCATGCGCTGGCCGGCACGGGTCTGATGCGGACTAGCGCGGTCGCGGGCAGCGGCGACAGGTTTGTCGCCGAAGTGTGCACCAGTCATGGCCTGGCCACGCTTGATCCGTCGCAGACCGGGAGTGGCGATTCGTCGCCTGCCACCGGCATGCATGATTGCTGCAAGCTGTGCGCCGCCGGCGCACCTGCACTTGCCATCGACATCGAGATCGGCGTACCGCCAGCGCCGACTTTCAGCATTTGGAGCGCCTCAGACAGTTCGGCGCACCCGACGCTTGCCGTCCGCACCGCGCATCCCCCGCGCGGACCTCCCGCGCGCGGCTGAACACCACACCGTTCAGTCTGTCCCGGTCGCGCTCTCGGCGCCTCGGGGTCGAATCACCTTCCCGCGTCGTCGCGGGGCCATTTCCATCGCAAGGAGTTCTCATGAACCGCACTATCCGCGTCGCTGCGTTGTCAGCATTTGTTTCCGCCGCATTCGTTCTTCCCGCGCAGGCCCAGGTCACCGTAAAGGACCCCTGGGTGCGTGCCACCGTTTCGCAACAAATGGCCACCGGCGCCTTCATGCAGATCACCTCGGCGCAGGATGCGCGCCTGGTCGAAGTCAAGTCACCGGTCGCCGGCATTATCGAAATCCACGAGATGGCGATGGACAAGGACGTCATGAAGATGCGCGCCCTGCCCAATGGCCTCGATCTTCCGGCCGGCAAGACGGTCGAACTCAAATCCGGCGGCTATCACGTCATGCTGATGGACTTGAAGCGGCAGATGAAAGAGGGCGATTCCGTGCCCATGACGCTGGTGGTCGAAGGTAAAGACAAGAAGCGCACCACGATCGAGGTCAAGGCGCCGGTCAAGCCCCTGGCCACCGCAAGCAAGGCCCCGGTCGAACACAAGCACTGATTTTTCCGCAGCATTTGCGATGAACCCCGCCCGCCGCCCCGGCCGCCTCACCGCCTGGATCGCGATTTTCGCGATTCTGCTGGCGGCGCTCGCGCCGAGCGTGGCGCGCGCCTTGTCGCCGCCGCAGGGGGCGATGCCATGGACCGAGATCTGCTCGGTTGTCGGCACGCAGGCCGCGCCGGCGACCGAGCCGATGTCCGGTTCGGGGCAGCACGAAGGCATGGGGCTCAAGCATTGCCCCTTCTGCCTGACACACGCCGGCCAGTTCGCGCTGCCGGCGGCGACGCCGGATTTTTTGTCGACGGTTGACTCGGGCGCCGGAGTTCTTCCGCCCTCCGCAGTAACGCCACCTCCCCGCTTCATTCGCGCCGCGGCCCAGCCGCGCGCGCCGCCTGCCATCTCCTGAACGTCAAGTCGTCACCTGGCCCTGAAAGTTTTTCAGGCCACCACTTGTGTTTCAAATCAGGAGATTCAAATGCTTTGCAGTTCACTCCCACTGTCCGGCGTGCCCCGCCGCTGCCCCGTTCCGCTCGCCCTTGCGGCCGCTTTTTCCTTTGCTGCCCCCCTTGCGCAGGCCCAGCAGCCCGTGCTGCCCGAAGTCACGGTAACCGGTACGCGCGAAGCGACGCTGCTATCAGAGGCCTCGGCGTCGGTCGGCGTCATCAACCAAGGCACCATAAAGTTCACCGCGCCGGCCCATCCGCAGCAGTTGCTTGGGCAGATTCCCGGCGTATCGGTCAACGTCACCAACGGCGAAGGCCATACCACGGGCATTCGCCAGAAGATCGGCACGGATCCGGTCTACCTGTATCTGGAAGACGGCATACCGACGCGCGCCACCGGGTTCTTCAACCATAATGCCTTGTACGAAATCAATCTGCCGCAGGCTGGGGGTGTGGAAGTAGTGAAGGGCATCGGCTCGGCGCTGTATGGCTCGGACGCGATCGGCGGCACGGTGAATATCCTCACCAAGTCGCCCACGCGGGACAGCGGCGCAGACTTGTCCGGCGAAATCGGCAGTTATGGCTGGTATCGGCTGCTGGGTAGCGCCAACACCGGGCAGAAGGACATGGGCGCGCTTCGCGCGGACGTGAATGTTTCGCATACCGACGGCTGGCGCGAAAAGACCGCCTACGACCGGCAGAGCGTCAATCTGCGCTGGGACCATGCACCAGCCAACGACACTGCATTGAAGGCCATTCTCGGCTATACCAAGATCGATCAGCAGACCGGCGCGAATTCGGCGCTGACCCCGTTCGAATACGAAAACACGCCGACCGTCAACGCAAGATCGGTGGCCTACCGCAAAGTTGAAGCGTTGCGGCTGTCGGCCAACGTCGACAAGGAGCTCGGCAACAACACGCTGGTGTCGATTACGCCGTATTTCCGGCACAACTACATGGATCTCAACGGATCATATAATTTTAGTACTGCGGCAACCGGCGATCCGCGGATCGAGAAGACCGATGTGAACTCACTGGGATTTCTGCTGAAATGGCGCAAGGATTTCGCCGGCACCATGCGCGCGCGGCTAATCGCCGGACTCGACTATGACTACAGTCCCGGCAAACGTACCGAAGACGCGCTCAATTTCACCGGATGCACGGTGGTTGGCACGGCAACCAGCGCACAGAAGTTCAATTGCTATGCGGTGGGTCCGCGCATCTATGACTACGACGTGACCTATCAAGCCGCTTCGCCCTATGTACATTTCGAGGTTTCACCGCTTGAATCTCTGCGCCTGACGGCTGCCGTGCGTTACGACACCATGAGCTACAAGGCGACCAACAATCTTGCAGCGGGCGATCTGGTGAATGGCACCAAGCATTTTTGGCAGAATGCGAGTAGTTCACAGTCGTTTTCCAAGGCCAGCCCCAAGCTGGGTGCAAACCTTGCATTGACGCCTGCCGCTCACGTTTATGCCTCCTACAATCAGGGCTTCCGCGCTCCGGGTGAAGGCAACCTGTTCCGCGCCGGGCACGATACGACGTTGGCGCTGGGGCAAACCAAGGCGGCGGACGCGCTGCAACTCAAGCCTATTGAGGCGGAACAGTATGAGTTGGGGGTGCGTGGCGATGCCGGCCTATTCGCTGAGAAAGGATAACGACATTCTCAGCCAGCGTGATGCCGCCAACCAGACCACCGTTTCCACCAACAACGGCAGCACCAGGCATGACGGGTTGGAAATTGGACTGGGCAAGGCGTTCGTCAGGGAATGGAGACTGGATGTGGCCTACTCATATGCAAAACATACCTATGAGACCTGGATCACCAACCAGTTCACCGGCGCGAACCTGACCGGCAAGGAGATCGAACCGGCACCCCGGCCCAACTCGAATGGGTGAAGGTGGGTTCCTACTGGCTCGATGCGGCGAACACGGGGAAATACTCCGGGCACGAGCTGTGGAACCTGCGCGCCAGCCACCAATTGTCGAAGGGCGTATCGGTGGCCGCACGTGTCATGAACCTTGCCGACAAGCGCTATGCCGACAGCGCGAGTGGAACCGGGGCTGCGCCGACGCTGTCGCCCGGTCTGCCGCGAACTGTGTTTGCTACCGTCGAAGCCCAGTGGTGAGGCTCGTTATTGCGGCATGGGTCCTTTCATGGGCGGCGGCAGTCGTCGCCCATGAGGGGCATCGGGGCGACGAAGCAAAGCCCATCGCGAAAATGGCGCCCCGCGCCAAGGCGGGTTTGTCGATCGGTGCAGCGGTCTCGCCCGCGGGGTTGCTGTGGATCGTCGGCCTGAATCAGGATGGAAAACTGTTTGTCCAGTCAAGCAAGGATCCGGGCGCCACTTGGAACGAGCCGCAATTGCTCGACATTGGGGAGGACAAGGTGGCAGCCGATGGCGAGAACCGGCCGAAGATCGCCTTCGGGCCTAAACAGCAGGTCGTCATCTCCTACACCCAACCGCTGGCCAAGCCCTATACCGGCGAGATTCGCATGCTGCGCTCTGAGGATGGCGGCAAGAGCTTTTCCTCGCCCTTCACCGTGCATCGGGATCGCCAAATGATCACCCACCGCTTCGAGTCGCTGGCCTTCGATCGCAATGGTGTCCTGCATACCGTCTGGATCGACAAGCGCGACCAGGTGCTGGCCGCGCAGAAGGCCGGCGCACTTTCCGAAAAGGCGGCGGCGAAGAGCAGCGCCTATGCGGGCGCGGCCATCTACCGCAACGAGTCGCGCGACGGCGGCCTCAGCTTTGGCCCCGACATCAAGCTCGCCGACCACAGTTGCGAATGCTGCCGCATCGCGCTGGCGCCCACGCCGGAGGGTGGCGTTGCGGCGATGTGGCGCCATGTGTTCGAACCCAACATCCGCGATCATGCCTTTGCCGTGCTTGGAGGCGAGGCGAAAGCGCCGGTGCGCGCCAGCTTCGACGGCTGGAAACTGGATGCCTGCCCGCACCATGGGCCGGGTCTTGCGCCAGCGGCGCAGGGTGGCTATCACGCGGTCTGGTTCGGTGACAAGGGCGGCCGGTCAGCCGTGCGTTATGGTCGTCTGGGCGCAGACGGCACGCCGCAGGGTGCAGTGCAGGAACTCCCGGACCCGCGCGCCGAGCACGCCGACGTCGCCACGTCCGGCCGGCAGGTGGCGATCGCCTGGCGCAGCTACGACGGCACGCAGACGCAGCTCCGGGCCTGGGTCTCGGCCGACGACGGCGCCAATTTCGTTCTGCGCGAGTTGGCCGCCAGCAAGGAAGAAAACGATCATCCGCGAATGCTGACAACGCCTGATGGCATCCGGGTCCTGTGGCGCACTGCGAAGGAAATCCATGTACTCCCCATTCTCCCCTGAGCGCCGCTTGCGCTTGCTCTTCCTGATCGGCGGATTGTTTGCATCCGTTGCAACCGCCTTTGCGGCGCCGACGACGGTTCTTCCCTTCGGCATGGAAACCTGGAAGGAGTTGGGCCAATCGTCCTCGCGCCCGCTGGTGGTGGTGTTCTCGACCACCGATTGCGGGCATTGCCCGGCGGTAATCGACAGCCTGGCGCAGGAGATGCGGAAATCGCCGGCGAAGGCGCGCCTGACAGTGGTCGTGATGGATGGCGCAGGGCAGGAAAAACTTCTGCGCGCGGATCGCCACTATCGTCACGCCGATTTCCTGTATGCCTTCGACGGCGACGGCATGGCGCTGCGCTTCAAGGTGAATCCCGAGTGGCGAGGGCTCACGCCGTATGTTGCGCTGATCCCGGTGACCGGAGCGCCGCGTTTTCATACCGGAGCGCCGCCACCCGATGTTGTACGCGGCTTTCTCCGGCACTAAGCAGGTGATCGGGATGGACATTCGCCATCGATGGGAGCGGTCTGCAGGAGTGCTGCTGGTGGTGGCTTTGCACGCCGCCGCCTTGTGGGGGCTGTGGACGCACCGCCTGATTTCCGTGCCGCAGGACGTGCCTACGCTGTTCGTCAACTTCATCGCGCCACCATCGCTGCCCAAGGTCGAACCCTTGCCCAAGCGCGAGCCGCCGAAGCCTCGGCCTGAAGAAAGGCCGCAACCGAGGCAACTGGTGGCCGAGGCTCCGGTCACATCGCCCAGTGAAATCACCGTGCCGCCAGCGCCGACTTCTGTCATCGCAGCACCGACGGAGCCCAGACCCACCGGGCCGGTAACACTGGGCGCGGAACTCTCCGTGTCCTGCCCCGAGCGCACCGCGCCGAACTACCCGATGCTCTCGCGCCGCATGAATGAAACCGGCATTGCGGTGTTGCGTGTCGAGCTCGACGAACAGGGCCACGTCGCCGCGGCCCGCGTCGCCACCAGCAGCGGTTATGCGCGGCTCGACGATGCCGCGCTTGCCGCCGTGAAAGCCTGGCGCTGCACCCCGGCGCAACGCAACGGCCAGCCGGTGCGCGCCGTCGCCCTGCAACCCTTCAAATTTGTTTTAAAAGGAAACTGAACCATGGAACCAGCCGCACTCAACGACCTGGGCTTTGCCCACTTTCTGGCCCACACCGACGGCGTCGGCAAGCTGGTGCTCGCGGCGCTGCTGCTGCTTTCCGTGGCGAGCTGGTACCTGATCATCACGCGCGCCATCGCCAACACGTTTGCGCAAAAACGTGCAGCCGTGTTTCTCGCCGGCTTCTGGGATGCACCTTCCTTGCAGGATGTGAGCGCCAAGTTGTCGGCGCAGCCCATCGACAACGCCTTTGCCGAACTGGCGCAGCATGCGCTGCAGGCAGCCAGCGACAGCGAGGCGCACAGTCCGCACAAACTGGCCGCTGCCGGCGGCCTTGGCGAGTTCCTGACACGCGTCTTGCGCAACGGCATCGACCAGGAAGCGGCGCGCGTCGAGCATGGCCTCACCGTACTGGCCTCGGCCGGTTCTGCCGCGCCTTATGTCGGGCTGTTCGGCACGGTATGGGGCATCTACCATGCGCTGGTGCAGATCGGCCTGTCGGGCCAGGGAACGCTGGACAAGGTCGCCGGGCCGGTCGGCGAGGCGCTGATCATGACGGCGCTGGGCCTCGCGGTGGCGATTCCCGCCGTGCTGGCCTACAACGCCTTCAACCGGCGCAATCGCATGTGGCTGGCGCGGCTCGACGCCTTCGCCCACGATCTCTACGTGCTGACCACGGTCGGCTCGAGCAAATCCGCAAACGCACGCTGAGGAGACCGACATGGCAATCGGCAGTTTCAACGGACGCAACCATCAGACCCCGATGGCGGACATGAACGTGGTGCCGCTGGTGGATGTGATGCTGGTACTGCTGGTGATTTTCATTGTCACCGCGCCGCTGCTCACGCACTCGGTAAAGATCGACCTGCCCAAGGCATCCTCCAGCGCCAACATCACCAAACCCGAGCACGTCGAGTTCGGCATTCGCGAGGGCGGCGAACTGTTCTGGAACGGCGAGAAGGTGCATGCCGCTGATCTCGGGCCGCGCTTTGCCGCCGCATCGAAGCAGCAGCCGCAACCCGAATTGCATATCCGCGCCGACCGCAATGCACGCTACGAAAGCGTGGCGCTGGTGATGAGCGCCGCGGCGAAGGCCGGGCTGACACGGATCGGTTTCGTCACGGATCCGGCGCGCACTCCTTAGCTACAACGGCTCGATATCCGAGTCGCAGCCGATCCCGGCGGCAATCCAGCGCGAGAAACGGCGGCCGCAGAACGCGCTCCAGCTCTGTGGCAGCCAGCGCAGGAAGTTCGCTGGTGCAAGCGCCATGCCGCAGAAGTAGCGGTGCTCCGATTCCCGCCATTGCAGTGCCGGGCAAGCACCCGTGCGATGGCCGAGCAGCAGGCGACTGACGGGGCAGGGCTGGGCTGCGCAGCAGACACCGCAGCCGTTGCAGCGCGCCCCGAGCGCCGGCTTCCCCGGCGCGGCAGGATGAATCGCGATGAAGGCTTCTTCAGCCGACATGGTCGGCAACGCTTCCGGCGCATGGGCGCAGGCATTCTCGATGGCTGGCATTCATGGCGAAAAGAATATCACCGTGCCAGCGGTGCCGCGCTGAAAGTTCATTGACCTCGGTGCCAAGCTCAAGGATACTGAATTGCATGTTGCAATTGCCTGCCCCCAACCCAGCCAAGGCAGAGGAGGTGCGTGATGTTCGATTCGCCGATGGAACACTGCCCGGTCTGCGGGCAGATGGTGGTTCTGGATCAGGCCATGAGGGAGTGCGGGCGCAAGCAAGGGTGCGCCGCCGACACCGTATGCCCTCTGCAGAAGTACTTTACGGGTACCGAAGCGGAACTCGACAAGCCGAAGAACGACCCTTGATTCCCTGGCGGCGCGGGGCGCGCAAGGGTTCTTATGACCTGATCGCCGTTGCAAGCCTGATCAAATCGGCAACCACCTGTTCAAGAAGCTTCTGCTGATTCGGCGCGCCCAGATTGCCGGCGGAATCGAAGGCCTGATCGGCATGGCCGAGCGCCAGTTGCGCAGGCGATACGGTAACGCCAAGGTTGGTCAGCAACAGGCGCAAATGCGGCAGGCAGCGTATGCCGCCCAGCGCGCCAGGGGAAGCGGCCAGCAGCCCGGCCGTTTTGCCAGCATACGGGGTGGGTGCATCGGGAGCCGGTCGCGACACCCAGTCCAGCGTGTTTTTCAACAGCGGCGAAAAGAATCCGTTGTACTCGGGGGATGCAATCAGGAATCCGTCGTGTGCGGCGAACTGCGCCTTCAACTCAAGCGCCGCAGCGGGCAAGCCGTTCTGCCTCTATTCAAGTCGGGTTTATCGCTGGGGAAAATCGTTCGCTCGAGAGACTTTTCATGGGCGGCTGCCGAATATTTCGGAAATAGGCTCTTAAACTGACGCGGATGCAACCCGGACCATCAATGCCCTTGAATACGCCACCCGTTCCCGAACCGCTTGATCCCGCACGCGAGCGCGTGCTGCTGGTGACGCTGGCCGGCATCCAGTTCGTCCATATTCTCGACTTCATGGTCATGATGCCGCTGGGCCCGATCCTGATGCGGGAGCTGGGCGTGGGCACCCACGAATTCGGTCTGCTGGTGTCCGCCTATACTTTTAGCGCCGCATTCACTGGCGTGCTGGCGGCGGTATTCGTCGATCGCTTCGAGCGCAAACGCATGTTGTTGACCATGTTCGCGCTGTTTGCCCTGGCCACACTGGCGTGCGGTCTCGCGCCCGCCTATGGCACCCTCTTGCTGGCGCGGTGCACGGCAGGCGCTTTCGGTGGCGTGCTGGGTTCGATGGTGCAAACCATGGTCGGCGACCTGATTCCCTTCGAGCGGCGGGGTCGGGCCAGCGGCACCATCATGTCGGCATTCTCCTTGTCGACTGTGGCCGGGGTGCCGCTGTCGCTGTATCTTGCCAATCATTTCGGCTGGCGCTTTCCGTTCATCTTCATCGCGGCGCTGTCCTGCGGGTTCCTGCTGCTCGGCTGGAAGATGCTGCCGGTGCTGCGTGGGCACCTGCCGACTGCCACCGTCAGCGAGACCGAGCGCGCGCATCCGTTGTCGGCGATGGCGGCCGTATTGCGCGATGCCAACCATCTGCGGGCGCTGGTGTTCATGGCGCTGATCATGTTCTCGCTGATCATGTTCTCCGGCTTCACGGTGATCCCCTACATCACCATCTATGTCACCGCGAACGTCGGCATCAGGCAGCAAGACATTCCGCTGATCTATCTGGTTGGCGGCTGCGCCACCTTCTTCACTTCGCGACTGGTCGGCCGTCTCGCCGATGCCCACGGCAAGATTCGCGTCTATCGCTGGATGGCGCTGTGTTCGATGGTGCCCCTGTTCGTGCAGACGCATCTGGTACCCGTGCCGCTGTGGGTGATGATTGTCTGCTCGACGGTGTTTTTCGTTTTCGTGCCGGGGAGGATGGTGCCGGCGATGGCCATTGTGACTTCGGCGGTGCAACCCCGCTTGCGCGGAACTTTTCTGTCAATGAACGGCGCCGTGCAGCAACTGTCTTCCGGCACTGCGTCCTACATCGCTGGAACGATGATCGCCGCAGACGCTTCGGGGCATATCGTCGGCTATGGCGCGGTCGGCTACCTGGCCATTGCCGCCACGCTTATCGCCATGGTTTTTGTCGGACAGATCCAGATGCATACGGGAACGCCGGCGACCATGACGCCAACGCGGCCTTGATTCAGGCCGTGGCGTTGATCACCCGCCCCGTCGTTTGTCCCTCGGCGTTCACCACGGGCTTCGCTTGCTCCTGCGCTTGCTTTTGTGCCTGCTGCTGTGCCTGAAGCTCTTTAGCCGCTTCGACAGCCGACTTGGAGGCCTCCTGCTTCTGCTGCGGATTGGGCTGCTGAATCGCTTGCGCCGCGTTGCTGGTAGAAGAACTTACTGGGTTGATGGGCATGGCGGACTCCTTTTGGTTGGAACTAGGCGGTGGTGTTGACAACGGTGCCGGTGACCTGGCCTTGCGTATTGATTGTCGGCGGTGACGACTGCTGGCTTCTGATCGCCGCCAGGTTTGCCTGGGCTTGCCCGGCGACGACTTCTGCCTGACGCGCCTGAGCAGCTATCGCCTCGGCATTCTGTTCTGCCCTCGCGGCAGCCTGTTGCGCAGCCGACACCTCCCCTTGCAAAGAACGGGCAACCTGCTCTGCCTGCGCTGCATCTCTCGTTGCCTGCTGCAGCTTGAACTGCAACAAACCCGATTGGGGCGCTGTTTGTGCGCCGGATAGGGAGGAAATGGTCGCCATGAAATATTCTCAAGCCGAAACCTGTAAAAGAATCATAGCCCCTCCTCCGTTCGGCGACAAGGCGAACCTTCGGCGTGCTGATCAGGCGGTTCATGACGAGGCTCCGGGGATGAAGGTATTATCAAACGCCCGGATTGCTCGACTACTGAAAGAGCGCTTGATGCGATATCAACTGTTAGCCGGACCATTTTTCGCCCGTACTGCCTGGCCGGCAATGG
>JAPLRA010000018.1:0-4349 GCA_026399445.1 Sulfuritalea sp. | reverse complement strand
GCTGCTGTTGATGGCCGCGCCCCAGGCCGTGGCTCAGGTCAACCCCCTCAGCGCACTGGGGCGAGTCGTTTCGACCACCATGGACGCGCGGAGCAAGAATGAGGTTGCCGCGGATACCGAGATCGGCGCGGCGGCCTCGAAGCAATTGCTCGAAGACAAGAGCGCCGAATGGGCGGGTGTCACCGTGCTGGTCTTTCAGCGCCATGTCGTGCTCGCCGGGGCGGTCAAGACCGGGGACGTCAAGTAGCGCGTCGAAGACCTGGTGCGCAAGGACCGGCGCATCAAGTCGCTCACCAATGAACTGATGGTAGGCAATCTGGGCAGCCTGGCAAGGGATACCGCGCTCGAAGCCCAGATCAACGCCGCATTGACTGCCGCATCGGGCGTTTCTTCGGTCAACATGCGCTGGTGCGCGACGGGCGGGCATGTGATCCTGATGGGGGTCGCGCAGTCAACCAGGGAGGCCTCATCGGCGCAATCGAAGGTGCGCGGGGTCAGCGGCGTGAAAAGCCTCAAGTCGCATCTTCGGGTCGTCGCGCGGAAAAAGTGACGGCCTGGCGCGGCCTGGCTGAAAAGCCGTTTCCGGCGCGCAGAGCTATTTTTTCAAGGCGCGGCCGCTGCGCCTGGCGCCGCTCTTGCCAAGCGGCGCCGCACTCGCCGGTGGCGACATTGAGCCGGCGTCGGCCTTCCCGGAAACACCCTCCTCCTGGGCGCGCAGCCGCAGCCGCAGCGCGATGGTGCCGAGGTCCGCGCCGGTCGCCAGTTCGAAGCCGAGGTCGCGGGCGAGACGCTGCATGCGGAGGTTGCCGGACATGGTTTCGCCACGCAACTCCGCGGTACCACGGCTGCGCGAGTAGTCGATGATGCTGGTGAGCAGTCGTCGCCCGAGCCCCTTGCCCTTGATGTCGGAGCGCACGACGATGGCGAAATCAGCAACGATATTGTCCGGGTCGGTTACGGCGCGAACCTCGCCCAGCGAGCGCTCGACGCCGTCGCTGTCGCGCACGATGGCCACCAGCGCCATCTCGCGATCGTAGTCGATCTGGGTAAAGCGGGCGAGTTGCGAGCGCGGCAGGCTGCGCATGGTGCCGAAAAATCGCATGCGCGAATCCTCGGGATCCAGCGAGCTGATGAGGTCGCCGAGCGTGGTTTCGTCCTCCGGTCGAATCGGGCGGATGAGCAGCGGGGCGACCACGCCGGAGGTCTCGAAATGGACGGGATCGAGTTCCACGCCGGCCACTTCGTCGATGTCCGTCAGCAGTTGCGACAAGCGCACCAGCGCGGTAGCGGCGCGGGATTCCAGCAGACCGTGGGATTTGCCTGCCCCGTTTTCGGAAAACCGGCAGCGGGCAAGCATATCCCTGGCCAGGGTCAGGTTGAGCGGCGGCAGGGCGACGACGAAGTTTCCCCTCGCGCCTCCTTCGACCGAAGCCGGGCCGAGAAAAATCAGCGGGCCAAAGACGGGGTCGTCGGTGACACCGAGGCGACATGCCGGCGCACCGCTGCGTGCCGCGCTGGGTCGCAAGCGGTAGCCGCTGACGCGGGCATCCGGGCTCTCCAGGCGAGCGTTGCCGCGGAGTTGGCGCGCGGCAAAATGGATGTCTCCCGCCGAGCGCAGCCCCGTTGCCACGGGGTCGGGGGCCTGCGCATTGGCAAGCACCAGCGTCAAATCCACCGGGTAGCCGATTTCGTCGGCAGTCCACGTCGCTGCCTTGATGCTGGCGTCCAGGTGGGAGCCGGGGGCGACTATGCCGTAGGCCCGGAGCAGTTGGCGTGCCTGGCGCGGCGACAGCGTCTCCGCGCCGGTATCGATCGCCTCGGCGATGACGCTGCGCGCGGCCGCGACGTCCGGGGTGAAATCCTCCGCCACCGAGGGTGGCATCTGGATCAGCAACTCCCGATTGCGTTCGTAGTTCACGATGCCCTGAAAAATCGCGATGGCCTTTTCCGGCGAGTCATGGCTCAGCAGGCCATAGGTTGCCGCAACGTGTTGCGCCGCCATCATCGAGGCGCCGCCTGCCCAGCAGGTGAACACGTTGTGCTCCGCCGCCTTGGCCACCTCGCCGATTGCCTTGGCGACATCGGTGCTCAGTGCGAACGGCGACGGCGAACAGACCGTCAGCACGGCATCCGTTTCCCGGTCTGCGAGAACTGCGGAAAGTGCCGCTGCCCACTTCTCGGGCGTGATGTCCGCCGGCAGGGCGAGAGGATTGCCCGGCGGCAACGCGGTCTCCAAGAGTCCGCCGAGCCTTTTCGTCGTGTCTTTGGAAAGCGCTGCGAGCCGGCCGCCGGAGCGCAGCAGCGTATCGGCGGCGATGCGCCCGAGGCCGTGGCCGTTGGCCAGAATGCTCAAGCGTCCGCCGCGCATCGGTCGCACCCGTGCCATCGCCTCGGCCGCGTCGAAGAGGTCCTCCAGGGTGTCGATGCGGACCCAGCCGGCCCGACGCAGCGCCGCTTCATAGACGTCGTCGGTGGTAAATGGGCTGTCGCCGGGACACACGGCTTCGACGCGCGCACCACGAATCGCCACGACCGGCTTGTTGCGCGCCGCAGCGCGCGCCGCCGACATGAACTTGCGCCCAACCGATATGGTGTCGAACTGCACCAGGATGGCCTCGGTATCCGGGTCGGCCGCCAGCCAGTCGAGCGCATCGGCCAGATCGATGTCGACGCTGGAGCCGAGGTGCAGCACGGACGAGAAGCCGATGCCCTTGCTGCAGGCGCGCTCCAGCACGGCGGCAGCCACGGCGGTCGACTGCGTGACCAGGGCGATCCTGCCGGGCGTCGCGGTGACGGTTGCCACGCTGGCGTTGAGCCCGCTGGCGGGGACGACCAGGCCGCCGCTGCCGGGGCCGAGGACGCGCATCAGGTGCGGCCGCGCCGCCTCGAGAATCGCTTTGCGTACCTCGGCCACCTCGCCGCTGGTCATCTTGGCGCGCATCGAGGGCCCGACGATCACCGCGCGCGTGCCGCGGTGGCCGAGCTTGCTGATTATTTTCGGCGCATCGTCGAGCGGTGCGCAGATGATGGCCAGGTCCGGCACCACCTCCAGTTCGTCGATGTGAATATGGCTGCCGATGCCGAACAGCGAGCGCTTCTTTGCGGCAACTGAAATGACCGGTCCCGCGAAGCCGCCGGCGGCGAGATTGCGCAGCATCACCTCGGCGTAGCGGCCCGGCTCGTCGGGCTCGGATACGACCGCGACCGATTTCGGATGGAAGAGGAATTCGAGATTGCGGACAGTCATGTTGTTCTTGGTTCTGTTCGCGTTGGCATGGCGGCAGACGAGGTCAATTGTGCCACACCGGCCCCGCCCGGCCGGCCGCAAACCTAAAACTCGGCGCTGGCGATACGGCGCTTTCGGCAAAGGAAAGGACCAGCCGCGAAAAAGGCCTCGCCGACTCCCCCTCCGCGCAAACCGAAACCCAGCTCGCCGCCCACTTCACCGGCAAGGGCCGCTGGAAATCCCGCCTGCCCGACATCCTCGCCGCGCTAGAAGCCCTCGGCCGCGCCCGCCGTTTGGACGACAGGCGTTGGATGGGGTAAGGTAACGCCTGTCGCCCCTTGGAGTCTGTTCTCATGAAAACCGCCGACTTGATGATGGAGGCTGCGTCTCTGCCGCTGGAAGAACGTGCCCGACTGGTGGATTCGCTGCTTCAGACCTTGAATCCCGCCGATGACTCGACTACGGATGCATGGCTGGCTCTTGCCAAGCGGCGACTGGATGACATGCGATCCGGCCGGGCCGAGGCGATTTCCGGCGAAGCGGTATTCGAGAAGGTGCGGCGTCGTCTCGAACAATGAGTGTTCTGTTCCACCCGGAGGCGGAAACTGAATTTCTTGCCGCCATCGACTGGTATGAGGAACGTTCTGCCGGTTTGGGCGCTGACTTCGCCGCCGAAATCCACGCGGCAATCCAGCGCGCCGTCTCCATGCCGTTGGCTTGGCCCAGTCTTGGTGGGGACTTGCGACGTGTGCTTGCTCATCGTTTTCCCTACGGCGTTCTGTATTCACCCAGCGGAACGTCGATATACATCCTTGCGGTAATGCACCTTCGCCGCGAACCTGACTACTGGCGCCAGCGCCAGCAATAGTCGGCGCGGGCAGTACGGCGGCTCAGACGCCTACCGCGTCCACCACGCCGCCGCGACGAACAGCACGACGCCGATGGCCAGATAGACCTTCCACGGCCGCTCCTTTTCCGCATACGGGTCGGTGAGCGCGCGCTCGGCGCCTTGCGGCAGTTGCGCCAGTTGCGTCAGCGAGGTGCCGAAGGGAATATTGATGCGCGCCCGGGCATTCACCGCCCAGCCATTGGCATCGAGGATCGGGCCGAGGTTGCGGCTTCT